>NZ_JQLU01000004.1:0-300000 GCF_000744375.1 Carnobacterium gallinarum DSM 4847
AAATTCAATGGATTCAATTAAACGTTTAGGTTCTTATGTAAAGCCTTATAAAACGGGTTTTATTGTGGCGCTGTTACTAACAGTCGTTTGTATGTTTACAAATGCGTTACAGCCTTTTATCATGGGATTAGTGCTTACTGAAATTGGGCACAATGTTGCAGATATAGCCAATGGTGTGGCTGGTGCTGCGATTAATTTTCCATTTATCTTAAAAATTATTGTATTGATGTTAGTCATTGCATTGATTTATCAAATTACAATGTATTCTTCAGCATGGATTATGACCAATGTAGTTCAAAATACGATGCGGGATTTAAGAGCAGATATTGATAATAAAATTAATCGTTTACCTGTCTCTTATTTTGATAAGAACCAACAAGGCAATATTTTAAGTCGTGTGACAAATGATGTAGATGCAATTAGTAACGCGATGCAACAAAGTTTAATTCAAATTGTAAACTCGGTTTTAGGAATTACATTTGCTATCGGAATGATGCTGTATATCTCTATTCCATTAGCGATTATCTTGATTTTAACTATCCCAGCGTCTATTATTATTTCAAAAATCATTGTAAATCGTTCGCAACCTTATTTTAAAGGTCAACAAAAATCATTAGGTGAGCTAAATGGATATGTTCAAGAAAGTTTTAGCGGATTTTCTGTTATTAAACTGTATGGTAAAGAAGAAGATACGTTAAACGAATTTAAAGAAATTAATCATCGTTTAGCCGGATTTGGTTTTAAAGCGGCTTTTGTTTCAGGGATTATGATGCCGCTAGTTGGATTAGTATCTAATTTTGCTTACATTGGCGTGGCTGTTTTTGGTGGATATGCTGTTATTCAAGGTGCATTAACTTTAGGGAATTTACAGGCTTTCACGCAATACGTATGGCAGATTAATCAACCAATTTCACAAATTACTCAACTTTCAGGTGTCTTACAAAGTGCAGCAGCTGCAACAGGTCGTGTTTTTGAAATTTTAGATGAACCTGAAGAAAAACCCGATCAAATTCAACGTCCTTTACCTGAAAAGGTTGAAGGGAATGTATCGTTTGAACACGTTCGTTTTGGTTATACAAAAGATAAACCATTAATTAAGGACTTAAATGTAGAAGTTAAAAGTGGTCAAATGGTTGCGATTGTTGGACCAACTGGAGCAGGTAAAACAACGTTAATCAACTTATTAATGCGTTTCTATGACGTGGATCAAGGTGCAATTAAAATTGATGGCATTGATACGAAGGAAATGTCTCGTGGGGATGTTCGTTCACAATTTGGAATGGTGTTACAAGATGCGTGGTTATATAATGCAACCATTTCGGACAATATTCGTTTTGGGAAGTTGGATGCAACTGAATATGAAGTTGTTGATGCAGCCAAAACAGCCAATGTGGATCATTTTATTCGGACATTGCCAAATGGCTATGATATGGTTCTAAATCAAGAAGCTTCTAATATTTCATTAGGGCAAAAACAATTACTCACCATTGCACGAGCGATTATTTCTGATCCTAAAATTTTAATCTTAGATGAAGCAACTAGTTCAGTGGATACACGTTTAGAAGCGTTAATCCAAAAAGCCATGAAACGAGTGATGGAAGGGCGCACGAGCTTTGTAATTGCCCATCGTCTATCAACAATTCGGGATGCTGACTTGATTTTGGTAATGGATCAAGGAGAAATTATTGAACAAGGAACTCATGATGGCTTATTAGCTAAAGGCGGATTTTATGAAAAATTGTACAATAGTCAATTTAGCGAAGAAGCTGAATAAATAATAGAAATACAGTGAAATCAAGGAGTATCACTTGATTTCACTGTATTTTTTATGCTAAAAATAATGCGAAGCTTAGATGCGGTGAAACTATTCATCGACATCGTGAAGTAGGAAACTCAAGATTGCCATTGATTCGATCACTGAAACCTATTACCGATCATCAACTAGAAGCTAGAGATAGTGTTCTTTCTAAAGCTGGTGGCAAATAATTTCAAATTTCTACTATTCATCGTCATGTAAATGGTAGGTAACAAAAAATAGTATTTCTGACATTGTCACAGTTATTTTAGACTAGTGCTAGACACTGAAAGCATGCAACAGATCATTATTGAGTGTTTTTTTATTTTACACATAGCTAAACAAATAGTCAGCAGAATATCGTCACTTATAGTAAACTAAAGTTAGTTTATGATAAGGAGGTTTTAAAATGGATACAAAAGAATGGATTGAAACGGAATTAAAAAAATTAGCAACAGATGAAAATAGTCTGTTTATTATAGAAGAGACCCTTAAATACATTGATGAGATTACAACGGATAACAACAGCCTTCAAATTGCTCTTGAGGGTGAAATCTGGAGTCCTAAAAAATGGGGTAAAAACTAGTAGATTCTTCTTTAAGTTAGACTAGAGTTACTGGCGATTTAGTGGTACCCTTTATATGGAGACTAAAAAGCAGATTGGATGGAAGTTAGATGAAAAAAAAGATGATTTTCTTTGATATTGATGGAACGTTGCTAAATGAAGAGAAGCAAGTTTTACCCAGTACAAAAGCGGCTTTAAATCAATTAAAGGCGAATGGGCATGAAGTGGCAATTGCCACAGGGCGTAATTTATTTTTAGCTCGAGATGTGATTGAAGAATTAGATTTTATGAATTACATTGTCTGCAATGGAGCGGCGGGTTATTTTCATCACGAATTAGTTTTTGAAAACAGCCTAAATCCTACTGAGTTTAAACAGCTGCTCGCTACAGCTGATCAGAACGAACATCAACTCGTCTATCAATCACCTGAGTTGTTAAGAAGACGTGATCAACAAGCGGACTATCGTATGGAGGAAGCAATGCGAAGTATTGATTTTGGAGTTCCTGAATTTGACCGTGAATTTTACCAAACAAATACGTTGTATCAAAGCTTACTTTTCTATCCTGTTGAAGATCAAGCAATCTATGAAAATGGACAATTTCCTCAATTTCGTTTTGTTCGTTGGCATGATTTTGCTGTAGATGTACTGCCCCACAATGGCTCTAAGGCAAACACTGCATTAATCATGGCGAAAGAAAAAGGTTTTGCCGTTGAAGATACCCTTGCGTTTGGTGATGGATTGAATGATTTAGAATTATTAACAAGTGTTGGTACAGGTGTTGCGATGGGAAATGCATTAGAAGAAGTCAAATTACGGGCAAACAAAGTTACTGCTAACTGCAATGAAGATGGTATTGCTTTGGCCTTACAAGAGCTTAATTTAATTTAACATTCACAAAATCAAAGCTCTTCAGACTATATTTTCTACATAGTCTGAAGAGCTTTGGTTTTTATTTATCATTAAATCCAATTGGACCAATCAATAGATTCTGCAATCAATTGTCCCGCATATTGATTGAAGTGGAGATGGTCCCCACAATCTGCTTTTTGTGCTAAATGTGTTGGCTGTGTATGAGAAGCCACAAGCTTATCTACATCGATGACATTCTCTTGCTGTAAAATCCACTGATTAACTTCTTGGCGAGTGGTTTCAATTTTAGAATTCCAAACGAGATTTCCTTCGTTAGTATACCCCTTAAAGGGTGGAAGTGTACATATAATGAGTAGACAGTCTTGTTTTTCAGCAATTATTTGAACTTTTTTGATGCCGTCAATTAAGTCCTGACTTGTTGGCAATTCAGTCAGGGGTGATCCGTTACCGGGATGAACTAGGTCATTGGTTCCTTCCAAAAAGAAAATGATATCAGTAGAATGGTCATTAAAAAGATCATCTTGGAAACGATCCAACCCAGCTACTCCAAATGTGGTGGCATATCGGCTCGTAGAATTTGTAGTATGAAGCAACCGATTTCCAGAGATACCAGCATTGCATACACTAATTTTACCAGGATATTGTTTGTAAAGTTGAGTTGCGATAGCACTGGACATAAATCCTTGGTGAGTCAATGAATCTCCAAAGAAGCTGATGGTTTTAGAGTGATTTTCTGTAAGAATATCTACTTGGCAAATTCCTAGAAAAAATGCTGGAGTTGGTAGTGAAGAATCAAAAAAACTTGTGAAAAGGCTAGTATCAATAGTAGTGCCTAATGTATTTAGTGTTTGTTGTTCTTTAATTGAGAGTGAGAGTAGCAATGTTTCACCAACAGCTACTTCATAATCTAATTCATCGGTAAAGAATTCAGTTTGTGGTGGTACAATAATCTGTACTTCTTGATTTTTTGTGATAATTTTAGTGAAGTAGCGTTTTGAATTTTCTGTAGTTGAGAAATAAATTTTATCAATAACAAGGGGCGCGGTACCGAATTTATTTGAAAGTAACAGTCGGACTTTATTTCCAGCAAGATTGTTCTTGATTAATAAATGCTGTGTTGTGTTTTCAAAGGTTTGTTGTTGATTTTCATAATGAATCATTTCGCTAGCCCATGTAGCTTTCCATTTTAGTTGAGACAAAGTGAGTCAATCCTTTTTAGTTAGTTTTTATTGTTTTATTTTTCAATCGTCCAATTAAATAAGTGCTAGTAAATCCAATAACAAAGGCTACTAACATTGCAAAGGCATACTGTACCCACATAGTTTGTGGAATAATAATAAAGGATAGTGGACCAGCTGGACCAAATGAAAATGCATAAATATGGAAATACATTAGAATCATGCCTGCAAATCCAGAACCTATCAGTGAACAAATAAAAGGATATTTTAATTTGATTGTAACTCCAAACATGGAAGGTTCAGTGACACCTAGTAAAGCAGAAGTCATAGCTGTATAGGTTAAGGCACGTTCCTTCTTAGTTTTTGAATTTAAGCCAACAGCTAAGGCGGCAGCTGCTTCAGAAACACAGGTTAACGCAATGATTGACAATAAGAAGCTTTGATTGGTGCTAGCTAATAATTGGACATTGACAGCAATAAAGGCATGATGCATTCCAGTAACAACTAACAATTCCCAGCCAAATCCAAAGACAAAACCGGCGATGATCGGGAAGGTATCAAACAATGAAATAATACTTGATGTAATAAAGTTAGCAACACTTAACATAACAGGTCCGATTACCAAAAATGTTAAAAAGCTAGAAATAAAAATAACTACAGGTGCAACGATAATTAATTGCAGTGTATTGGGTATAATTTTTTTTAATTTGATTTCGAGGAAAGAGAGTAAATAGGAAGCTACAAAAACAGGTAAGACTTGACCTTGGTAGCCAATTTTTGCAATAGATAATCCAAAAATCGTCCATTTTTCAGGTGTTTCCTGACCGATTAAGTTGGCGTTCATTAAATCAGGGTTAATGAGAATCAACCCTAATACAATTCCTAGTACTGGATTTCCACCAAAGCGTTTCGTTGCAGACCAACCAACTAAAACAGGTAAGAAGGTAAAGGCTGTATTGGCAATTAGAGTAATCATATCGGCAATACCAGAGATATTTGGATAGGCTTCTACAATTGAGGAAGCAAAGAAAATGCCTTTATTCGTTAACAAACCGCTTAATCCTAAAAGTAAACCGGCACTGACAATTGCAGGCAAAATGGGAATAAATACATCAGAAAAAGTTTTAATTCCACGTTGCAAGAGATTGCTGTTTTGATTAGCGGTTTCATTTAATTCAGTACTAGTTGCATTAGTTAGTGGATAGTCCTTTAGAATTTCGTCATAGACTTGATCAACTAATCCAGGTCCAATAATTACTTGAAATTGACCATTTGCACTAAATGTTCCTTTTACCAATTCATTTTGAGTTAAACTTTCTATGTTTACAAGTGTTTCATCTTTTAAAATAAAGCGTAAGCGGGTAACGCAATGAGTTAATCCTTGGATATTTGTAGTTGTACCAACAGCTGCTACTATTGAACGAACTTGTTGTTTGGGAATAGCCATTTTATCAATCTCCTCTTTTTTATTTGGCAAGCTATGGATGTTTGCGATTTCATTATAAATTTGTTTAAACAAATTGTCAATGGGGAATTTGATATTTGTTTAAACAACTACTGATTCATTTCTTGTGTTTTATTTGAAAATAGCATACTATTAAAGAAAGAACTTGGTAAGGAGGCTAGTAGAAAAAGATGAATAAATTTTCAGTTATCTATGAGACATTAAAGAAAAAGATAGATCAAGGTGATTATCTCCAAACAATGATGCTGCCAACAGAAGCAGTTTTGGTAGAAGAATATGATTGTAGCCGTAATACCGTTCGGCGTGCCATTTCTCAATTAATTGATGAAGGGCTTGTTTATAGCGTCAAAGGACGTGGAGTTGTTATTCTTGAAAAACAGAATACAGATGAGTTGCTGTTAAATTTAAGCAATTTTAATGGAATTCAAGCTCTTAATTCAAATCAAAAAATTGATTATCAAACAAAAGTCATTAAATTTACTAAGCTAACTATCACAGATGAGTTACATCAATTAACCTCATTCCCAATTGGAACGGAAGTTAGTTATATAGAGCGTGTTAGAATTGTTAATGAAAAAAGAATGGTATTAGATATTAATTATTTTAGAACAGAAATTGTTTCAGGATTAACGGAAGAAATTGCAAAGAAATCAATTTATCATTATATTGAAAAAGATTTAGGTGTGAAAATATCAACCTCAAGAAGGCATTTAAAAGTTGAAGGTGCAACAGAGTTAGACACCTTGTCCTTAGATTTGCAAGAATATAACTGTGTAGGTATCATTAGCAATTGGGCATATACAGATATGGGGAAGTTGTTTGAATACACGGAATCACACTTTATTCCAGATACATTTGCATTCGTAGAACTTTCAACTAAGCGTTAATAGAAATTCTTTGAACTATTGGTTTAATTGTTTTATGATAGATCTATTAAGGTGTTATTTTTAGATGAAAAGGAGCGGAATTTATGACAAATTATAAACGTATTTTAGTAGCAGTTGATGGTTCTGTTGAATCAGATGTAGCCTTGAAGAAAGCCATTGAAACAGCAAAAAGAAACGAGTCTGTTTTAGAAATCTTGCAAGTTATTGATGACGATAAAAATGTTTATGGTCACTTTGGAGGGCAATACGGAGCTTTGATTGATCATGCGAAAGAAGTTGCAGAGCAAGAAATGGTAAAACGTTTGGAATTTGCTACATTTGAAAATGATTTGCATGTTGAAACAACTATTTTAGTTGGCAATCCGAAACGTTTAATTGTTGATTATCGTGAGGAAGAAAAAGATGTGGATTTATTATTAGTTGGTGCAACGGGTAAAGATGCCTTGGAAAAAGTACTGTTAGGCTCAGTCACAAGTTTTATCTTAACTCATGCATACTGTGATGTTTTAGTTGTTAGAAGTTAAAAAAATAAAACAATCAAATCGTTCTGATTTGATTGTTTTTTATGTAATTAAAGAAGATGTCTGAGTTTGGTTTCTCATCAGACATCTTCAAAGGGTACTGGAACTAGAATCGTTCATTAGAATTTGACACTCCTTAGTTTAGCTTGTTTTTTAATTCTACGATTGCTTGTTCAATTGTGATACCGTATGCTACATTTGATTCATCAGTGGCATCAATTGCCATAAAAATATTTTTTGCTGTATCAAAAGCAATACGATACTTTAAGTTGTTGTTATTAAATACCATAATTATGCTCCTTTCTATAAAAAGTTGAAATGAAAGGCAACTATAAACGATAGTTGATAACGAAATTCCAAAATAAATTTACCATATTTTTATTAGAAATGCAATTAAATAATGTCTTAGATTTTCTGAGTTATAAAGATTATTTAGTTTTGATAAATTGAAATAAAAAACCTCGTCTATTGGGGGTAGACGAGGAATTCTGATTCTGTTGGAGGCAGAATCAAGGATATTTTAAAAGGTGAGTTAATTATAACATATAAAACTGTTAATTTCATCTATAAGTTATATATTTTTTGTTTTTTTTTATTTAAATGAATAAAAGTACCGATACTACTAGAGTTGGTGGCGAAAATCTAGTTCTTAAATTAAAGTGAAATTTTTTTATAGGTCACTAAAGTTCTTTGAAGTTTACGTAAAACTCCCATAATTCAAAACCAATCTCGTAATGAATTTCAGCGGCTGTTAAGTTCCACAAATAGTTTTTTAGTTCATGCAAGTTAATTTCAGCATTTTCATACATATCAATATGTCCCATTAAGTATTCGATCTCCCTTCGTAATACGCTAATTGTTACTTTAATGATACGAACATTTGTTCTTTTTGTCAAGAGAATTAGGTGAATAAAAAATATTATTAATTAGTGAATAGATATTGTTCATTAATCGTATAATTGAATGAAATAAAGATACTGTGAAGTGAAGGCCCAATTCATTATAAAAATGTTATTTATATGATGTTCGGTCAATGTACTATTTTTTATGATTGATTCCAGCTTAAGCCAATAGTTCTTAATTATGTTACGATAGTAATGTTATCGTTCTTTTCTATCATGTAAAAAAGATAATAAGAGCAGTAAATCTTCCTAGAATGATTTTGTTATTGCTGTATTTTACAACTAAAAGAATAAAGAAAATCAATTTTGGCAAAGAGGAGTTGACTAAACATACAGATTACTTTAACTGGAGGTCGTTCACTATTAGCTTTTTAGCTAGTTAAAAAAATTTAAAAAATAGATCATAAAGTATTTATATTTGAGCATTTTAGCCCAGCATAGGCCACATATAGTTAGTTTGTTGAAGAAGTAAGAATATTGCCTGCCCCAGCAAACTCGTGACAAGAGTTTAAAGTGGAATTACTTACTTATCTAGAAATAAAAAATGATAGATGTATTAGTGACAATTAATGAAAAATTGTTATATTATGGTAAACTACAAGAGGAAATTCATCAATTAGGTGAGACTTTTCTAATTGGCTCGATATCATTATTAGAGACTGTGCATTTATTGAAGGGTGTGAATCCATAGGTTTAATGGTGCCTGTAACAGAAAGATATTGAGGGCAGGAAGTAGATTTTTAATGTAATTTAATTAAGCCGGAGTATTCACGCTTTGGTCAAAATGTTTTTATGACGAAGAAAGAATTTTTAGATGTGGGGACTGAACAAACCTATATGATTCAAGAAAAGATTCAAGGGCAACAAATTTGTGTGCTATTGATGCTTAAAGAAGGACTGTTAGTTTGTGATTGCGCATAGGATACGAATTTAGGAATTGTATGTTTTGCAAGTTTAACTTATATTCAATTTTCACATATCAAGCTATGTTCTATTTAAATTATTTGGCTAAAAATCTAGGTGAGAAGGGTATAGGCAGTTTTGATTTCTTTTTTGATGGTTCTAATTTTTACTCAATTGAATGCAATCTACGATTCACTTTTGGTGGAGTCTTACAACATGAAATAGGTACTATGAATTTACTAACACGGGAGGTTGTGCTAAAGAATGAAGCTTGGGAATAGGAGGATAATATAGGATTCAGCTGGTGTGGTTATGAAGAATTATAACTAGGAAAAAATGGCGACAATCGTGCTTTCACTATCAAAAAACAAAAGATGTTTTAACAGAATATTTTGATCTGACTACGTGGTTGAGGATACCTTGGGTGCCTCTTTCTTACTATATGAAAGGTCGGTGGAAAAAATGAAGTTTACTGATTTTATTGTCCATGGTACTATTCATCGGCTGAAGTACTAAAAGAGAAGGGGTGCGATGAATATGCTTAAATTGAAATGTTATCAGGAGGTTGTTTAATATATTCTCTCTTTTTTACTTAGATAGAGGTAGTTATGAGGTTCAATCTATTGTATGAATGGGAGGCTTGTGCTGCTTTAAAAACTAACGCTGATGCTAACTAAAAGTAAATAGTCTTTTTCTAGCATCAGTATTAGACAGTTGCTGAATTTTCTTTTAATAATGCAATTTCAATAAATGGTTCAAATGTAATTTTGTAGTCATCGACAATGACTTCTTCGCCATATTGTAATTTATATTGAGCTAAGGCCTCAGAAAGAAAATCTTCTGTAACTTCTAAATAATCAGCTAGTTCAAATAAATTACTGCAACCAAATATTTTGGCTTTAACTAAGTTCTTTAAAGGAATAAGCAGCTCATGGGCATATTTTCTAGCAAGTAGTTCTTGTTTCCGATTTACTGTAATTTGTTGATCTAAGATATTGCCACTATTTTTTTTACCATGACCATATTCTTCAGCTAAAATACACTTTTTTTCAATTTCACTTTGATTTTCTTCGATTAGAATTTTTCCATTAATAAAAAAACCATAGCTTCCAGTTTGCTCAATTAGAGGAACTTCGTATACTTGAAATTCTTCTGAAACATAATTTAGAAGTTGTTCATAATTCAACGAGATCCCCTTCAATCTTTAGAATTTTTTTGACTAATAATAAAATCAATATATTGGTTGATGTTTTCAATATCTTCTTTAGTTAGTTTTTTGTTTGCATTGGCCATATGGGCAGCAACGGTATTAATTTCTTCATGATTCAATGAATTATTTTTCACTGGTAAACCATACATAAGTGTTTCAATATCTACATCAAATAATTCACTCATAATGGCTAAATCTTTTGCTAGAGGAGTATTGGCACCGCTGACCCACTTAGAAACGGCACTTTCGCTTTTACCCAGAATTTCTCCTAAGGTTTTTCGAGTCATTTTTTGTTCTTTTAAATAGTAATCAATCATTTGTCCTACAATCAACTTTTTTTCCATTGGTTTGCCTCTTTTTAATTTAATAATTAAATTATAACAGGGTTGTGATTTAAAATCAAGTTTGTTTAGTTTTTTTAGGACTTTAAATCAAAAAAATGTTGACTATTGATTTAAAATCCGGTATATTGAGTTTGTAGAAAATAATCGGATTTAAAATCAAGTTTATTAGGAGTGGTAAAATGATTGCTTTATTTGATGGAATAAATATTGAAAAAACTAAGGCAGCAGCAGAAATGGTACTAATGGATTATCGTAAATTGAAGATGATTTCTAAGCGAGAGATTCAACAAAAAATGACGAGTAACTATGATTCACTTTCACCTAGTACAGCGGATGTCACGCCGGAATTAGAACGAAAAGTGGTAGCTAAAATTTATGCAGAACAAGAAACTGAACGAATTGAACGAGCAGTAGAATCGATTCCGAATGAAAAACAGCGTATGGTAATTGAAGAACGTTATTTAAAAGGGTATGAAAAATACGATACAGATTGTAGTTTAAACTTAGATATGCCAACAAGCTCTTATTCAAATTATAAATCTGCTGGTTTGATTGCAGTTGCTTGGGCCTTAGGTTGTGAAGAATATTAAATCAATAAAATAAAATTTCTGCGATAAAGTGAATGACTTTATCGTTTTTTTTTGCGTTCAAGTAAGAGTTTCAATTAATTTAGATAAATTTTGAGTGAAGTTTGGAAGGTATTTGTAAAGGGGTGGTAAGCCTTTTAAAGTACGTAGTTGATAGTATTGTAATATCGAAAGGTTAAGGGAATGAGCAAATATAAAACCAACTAATTCAAGTTATTCTATGTTCAAGTTTTTTTCTTTAATCAAATGACTAAATTAGTGGGGGATTTAGTTGTTGTTGGGAGGTGATAGAAATTTTAATAAAAAAGAAATGAGGGAGAAATCTGTTTAAATTGAGATTTAGAGTAGCTTGAACATTATGAAGGAATGATTAAGTTGTTTTATGGGGATGAGCATTTCCATCATATTAGTTTTTGGCTAAGTTTGCAATATCAAGAACTGCTAACAGATTTACCTTTGGTGAATTATGTGACTAGGGTGCAAATGGAATTAGAGATAGTGGGATAATTTTTAATAAGTAATAAAGAAATAATTTATAAGACTTGATACAAATACAGTTAAACTGCAATAGATTTTGGCAGTGATAGAGATTTTTATATGGTTTTAAATTCTGACACTTGATGTATTTGGAGTGAATTTGAAATGACAATAGGGGTGAAAAATAAAGTAAATGTACAGTACAGATAGCGCAAACGGTCATAGTGAGGATAGTGTAGAACAAATTCAAATAAACACAGATGGAGTAGTTTATATTATCTCTAATGACTTTGGTAGTTCTACTTTTTCTTTCTCAAGTGTTATGTATTTAGTTTAAGTAGTAGGTTGGTTTTGTTAAACCAAGAATTCATTTCTTGGTTTAACAGCTTTTTATAAAGAAAGGGATGGGAAGTAAATGGTAATAGAATTTTTTAAAAGTGTCGGTATATTTTTATTTGGAGGGAGTCTTCCAATAATGGGAGTTTATCTATTAGCTGTATTTATTGATTTAATGACAGGATATGTTGTGGCGCTGAAGTCACATAATTGGCATTCAGCAATTAATCTTTGGGGAATTTTAACTAAGTTAACAACGATTTTTGCCATTATCGCTGCAGCAATTTTAGACAATATCGGTCCTTTTTTTGGTATTGTGATTCCAATCAATATTGCACTATGGGCAACAGGTTTTCTAACCCTATACGAGATTAGTAGTATTTTAGAAAATTTTGCAGGATTAGGGATAAAATTAGGGTTTATCAAAAAATATTTAGGCATTTTTAATGAGCAAATGAATGGAAAGGATGATGAAAATGAGTAAAACAATTCTTGATATTTCAGAATGGCAAGTACCTTCATCAATCAACTACGACCAGCTGGCTTCGCAAGTAGAACTAGTTATTATTCGAGTGCAGTATGGTAGTAATTATGTAGATAAACATTATAAAACACATAGTCAAGAATTTAAAAAACGTGGTGTGCCGGTTGCTGTGTATGCTTGGATTCGCGGAGTTAATATAACTGATATGGAACAAGAAGCTACAGATTTTTACAATCGTGCAAAAGAATTCAATCCATCTTTTTGGTGGTTGGATGTAGAAGAGGAATCTATGGCAGACATGCGAACAGGCTGCAGTGCTTATTTGCGTAAATTAAAATCTTTAGGCGCTCAACGTGTAGGTGTTTATATTGCCCATCATTTGTATAAACGTTTTAATTTGAATTTAATGGAAGTGGATGGTGTTTGGATTCCACACTATGGCAGTAACGATGGGAAACCAAATAGTCAACCGGATTTTCTAACAGATCTACATCAATATACGTCTACAGGTCGATTGTCTGGATATGGAGGTGACTTAGATTTGAATCGGTTGCTTGGAGTCAAAAAATTAGCGTGGTTTACTGGTGCTCAACCATCAGCAAACAATAATCTTGAAAAACCAACTGGAAATATTCCAATTGGTTCAAAAGTCAAGATTGAATCTTTTGCAACGGCATATAGTACAGGTGAACGCATTCCTGATTGGGTTAAAGCACCAACATATAGTGTTATAGAAATTCAATATAAAAAACAGTCTAATTCAACTTATCGTTATTTGTTATCAGAGATAAATTCATGGGTTTTAGAACAAGATATTCGAGTTGTAAGTGAAACAAATAGAAAAGTATATCGTATTGAAAAAGGAGATAGTTTATGGGGAATCGCTGAAAAAGTATACGGAACTGGAAGTCGATATATAGAATTAAAACAGTTAAATAATTTAACGACGGATCTAATTCAGCCAGGGCAAACTTTAACCTATTAGAAAACAAAATTGCTTATCAGTAAGTTATTGCTGATGAGCTACATAAAAAAAATACCTTTGAAATGAATCAAAGATACTTTGTGTTTTAATTTATTGAACAGAAGTGGGGTCCATATAAACGACTTCCCAAAGATGATTATCTAAATCTTGAAAACTACGAGAGTACATAAATCCCATGTCTGTAGGATCGTTATAAAACAGAGCGCCAGCTGACATAGCTTGGTCAACGAGTTCGTCAACTTCGTTACGACTATCAACAGATAATGCTACAATCACTTCGGCTGTTTTTTCAGCATCAGCAATTTCTTTTTTGATAAATGATTTAAAGAACGGTTTAACAAGCAACATGACATAGATGGTTTCACTAATCACCATGCATGTTGCATTTTCATCAGTGAATTGTGGATTAAAGGTAAATCCGAGTTTAGTAAAAAAGGCAACAGAGCGATCTAAATCTTCTACGGGTAAGTTTACAAAAATACTAGTTGCTTTGGCTGTCATCAAAAAATCCTCCTCTATGATAAATCTAAGATTAAGGTACCATTCAGATTGAAATATTGTCAAATAGAAGGTCTTGCAAAAGTAGGTAACAAAAAAACTGTGGTCCAAAAAGCTAGATACCTTTTGAACCGCAGTTTTATTTTAAGAAATTAATGTTACGTCTTGAGAAATCTTGTAAGGATCCTCTTGGTTAATATGATCATAGAACATGACACCATTTGTATGATCGATTTCATGTTGAACCACAATAGCAGCATAATTTTTTAAACGAATTTTATGTTGTGTACCATTTGAATCAGCATATTGTACTGTAATTCGTGTGTGACGAACAACATAACCAGGAACTTCACGGTCGACAGATAAGCAACCTTCACCTTCTGCCAAACAAGAATCTTGAATGGAATGGCTGACAACTTTAGGATTAATCATAATTGTACTTAACGCGGGTTCTGGATTTTCTACAGTTCCTGGAATGTGGACAGCGATAATCCGTTTTGGAATATTTAGTTGTGAAGCCGCTAATCCAACACCACCACGCAAGTTATATTTTTCAGCTAATTCAGGATCTTGGCTGTTTTTTAAAAATTCCATCATATCTTTGCAAAGTTGTTCTTCGTCATTTGTTAAAGGAAAGGCAACATTTTTAGCAGTTTCTCTTAATGTTGGGTGACCTTCCCGGATGATATCTTCCATAGTAATCATTTTATTATTCACTCCAGTATTTAGTAATTAAATAAAGCTATTATTCCTATAATAGGATTCAATTTATTCTACCAGTATTTTTAAAAAATTGCACGACTTTAAAAAATATGTCACATTTTTTATAATTTTGACTTTTAATTATTAAAAATTTATGAGATAATAATGAAAATTCAGACTA
Organism: Carnobacterium gallinarum DSM 4847; assembly: GCF_000744375.1. Lineage (NCBI taxonomy): Bacteria > Bacillati > Bacillota > Bacilli > Lactobacillales > Carnobacteriaceae > Carnobacterium > Carnobacterium gallinarum. The sequence goes on from NZ_JQLU01000004.1 coordinate 14,893, forward strand.
TTTAATTTATCTAGTCCTGTTTTTTTATAAAGGCAATAAAGCAATAAAAATAATTTTTTAGGGGTGGCATAATGGAAAATGCAACAGATTATATCGCAAAAGTGTACAAAAAGGTGGAACAACGTGATCCAAATCAGGTGGAATTTCTACAAGCAGTGAAAGAATTTTTTGACACTATTGAACCAGTTATAGCTCGTCATCCCAAGTTGATTGAAGAAAATATTTTAGAACGAATTGTTGAACCTGAACGTATTTTTCAGTTTAGAGTACCTTGGACAGATGATCAAGGGAATGTTCAAGTGAATCGCGCTTTCCGTGTGCAATTTAGTTCAGCAATTGGACCATATAAAGGTGGCTTGCGTTTCCACCCAAGTGTTAATCAAAGTATTGTGAAGTTCTTAGGTTTTGAACAAATTTTTAAAAACAGCTTAACAGGTCTCCCAATTGGTGGCGGTAAAGGTGGAAGTGATTTTAATCCAAAAGGAAAATCTGATTTTGAAGTGATGCGTTTTTGCCAAAGTTTTATGACAGAATTACAAAAATATATTGGTCCAGATGTTGATGTTCCTGCGGGAGATATTGGTGTTGGTGGACGCGAAATTGGTTATTTATTTGGCCAATATAAAAAGCTTAATGGATTTGGAGCAGGTGTCTTAACTGGAAAACCGATTCCGATGGGTGGTAGTTTAGCAAGGACAGAAGCAACTGGGTATGGTTTAGTGTATTTTACAGATGAAATGTTAAAAGATGCGGGTAAATCATTTGCCGGTGAAAAAGTAGTTGTTTCAGGTAGTGGGAATGTAGCTATCTATGCAATTGAAAAAGTACATCAATTAGGTGGAACAGTCATTGCATGTTCAGATTCAAATGGTTATATTTTAGATCTAGATGGAATTAAAGTGGACACAGTGAAACGTCTAAAAGAAGTTGAGCGTAAACGTATTTCTGAATATGTTACTGAACATCCAACAGCAACATATGTTGAAGGTAGTGTTTGGGAACTTGAAGAGGAATTTCAAATTGCATTACCATCAGCAACTCAAAATGAAATTTCAGGAGCAACAGCTGAAAAATTAGTTAAACAAGGAGTTTATGCAGTCGCTGAGGGGGCAAATATGCCAAGTGATTTAGACGCAATTAAAGTTTATCAAACGAACAAAGTCTTATATGGACCTGCAAAAGCAGCAAATGCAGGTGGTGTTGCGGTTTCAGCATTAGAAATGAGCCAAAACAGCATTCGTTTAAGTTGGACGTTTGAAGAAGTAGATAGTCGTTTGAAAGATATTATGACGGATATTTATGTACAATGTCGTGATGTTGCGAAAGAATATGGCGCAGAAGGTGACTTTGTTACTGGTGCCAATATTGCTGGTTTCTTAAAAGTTTCTGAAGCAATGCTATCTCAAGGTGTGTTATAAAATAGAAAATTGATGGAATAGAGCTGATTTCAGCTCTATTCTTTTTTTGTTATTGAAGATAAAAAGATGGTTTTTTTAGTTAAAGTTTCTGAAGCTTATAGATAATAAATTGAGTGTATTTGTTATTTTATCAATAAATAAAAGTTAGATTTTTTATTTATTTATTTTTTAGGGTTGACTTAAAATCTTGTTTGAGGTAAATTAGGGATGTAAAAGAATTGAATACACGCTTCTGTTAGGTGAGGCTCCTATATGGAAAAATGCTGCTGCCCAAAAATATCGAGAGATGCCAATGGGTCAACAAGTTTGGTCGGATTAAGGCCATTTTTAACGTAGCTGATTTGAACAAAATCTACGCCATATAGTGCTAAAGCTCGACGATGGAGAATAGCTTATTACCCTTATTTTGTTATAAGTTGGTAGTACAATGTGAACTAGTTTATTTATTCTGAACTTTTTAGCATACTTTCTGATCGTTGAATAGAGAGTATGCTTTTTTTGTATGCTAATTAACCGATGAATGATTTAAAGACGGATTCATCAACCAAATCAACCAATAAGAAGTGCTAAAACGAGGGAGTTTTTTTTAAGTTGTGTATTACTGGTCGTAAGTTGACCTGTTTATTAGATAGATAAATTTAGTATAAAAAAGAGAGGTGAGTGTTATGGAAAGAAAAGCAACGAAAGACAGTAGCGATCCTGGAAGTCAGATGCTGCAAGAAAAGTTAAGCCGACTTACCGATGCTCACTTGTCTAAAATAGAGTGATTATAGTAGTAACGTTTCTCTTTTCTTGCTAGAAAGTGAGGAAAAGAAAATGATGAATGTTAGAAGAAATCAAATTAAGACAGAAAAAAAATCAAAAGATGCAGAATTAAAAAAATTAGGCTATTTAAATGAAGAGGAAGTTTTAACTAGTTTAAAAACAAGTTTAGCAGGTATTAGTGAAGTTGAGGCAAAAGAGCGTTTGGAAACAGTGGGACCCAATATTGTGGCTTCGCAAAAGCCTACGCCTTGGTATATTTTATTAATAGACTCTTTTAAAGATCCCTTTGTGTATGTATTGATGCTCTTGTTGGTCGTTTCAGCAGCTACAAATGATATTGAAGCAAGTATTGTAATGGGAATGATGATCCTGTTTAGTGCTGGAATTCGTTTTGTACAAGAATTTCGCTCACAAAAAGCTAGTTTAGCATTAAAAGAATTAATTGAAACTACGTGTGCAGTAACTCGAGATGGATTAACTCGTGAAATTCCAATTGATGAAGTAGTTCCAGGAGATATCGTAGTTCTTTCAACTGGCGATATGATACCAGCAGATGCACGTTTGATTTGGACTAAAGATTTGTTTGTTAATCAATCTTCATTAACAGGTGAATCAATGCCTGTAGAAAAATTTGTTCGAGTTGAAAAACAGATTAATGATGAGAATGAAACAGCTTTGGATTTGTCAAATCTTGCATTTATGGGAACCGATGTGTTAAGTGGTCAAGGCCGGATTGTTATTTTGAAAACTGGGAAAGAAACGTTCTTTGGTGATGTTGCCTCAAATGTTTCAGAAAAACGGGGTGAGACAAGCTTCGATCGTGGTGTGAAAGATATTAGCAAGTTGTTGATTCGATTTATGCTAGTGATGGTACCAATTGTTTTCCTAATTAATGGATTGACAAAAGGTGATTGGAGTCAGGCTTTCTTTTTCTCAATTGCGGTTGCAGTAGGTTTGACACCAGAAATGTTGCCAATGATTATTACAAGCAATCTAGCTAAAGGTGCCATTACAATGTCTAAAAAGAAAGTAATTGTAAAGGAATTAAATGCGATTCAAAATTTAGGAGCAATGGATATTTTATGTACAGATAAAACGGGGACAATTACAGAAGACAAAGTTGTCCTAGTTCGACATGTCAATCCAATTGGAGATGAATGTCAACGTGTTTTAGAGTTGGCTTATCTAAATTCTAATTATCAAACAGGTTGGAAAAATTTAATGGACCATGCAGTCATTCAATATTTTGATGAAAATAAAGAACAAATCATCATTGGTGATGTTGAAAAAATTGACGAGATTCCTTTTGACTTTTCAAGACGTCGTTTAACTGTAGCGGTGAACAATCGTGGACATCAATTAATGGTGACCAAAGGTGCCGTTGAAGAAATGATGAAGATTTGTCAATTTGTTGAATTAGGTGATGAAGTTATTCCGCTAACACCAGAACTTGAACAAAAAATGCTAGATGTTAGTGTGAAAATGAATAAAGAGGGTATGCGTGTACTGGCAGTTGCTTATAAAAAGGATGTCCATACAACGGCAACTTATTCTGTTGAAGATGAAAAAGAGATGATTCTAGTTGGTTTCATGGGATTCTTAGATCCAGCCAAAGCTTCTTCAATTCCAGCAATTCAATCACTTCACAATCATGGTGTAACGGTTAAAGTTTTAACAGGTGACAATGAAGTTGTGTCAATGAAAGTTTGTCGTGACGTTGGGATTGATGTTGGTGAGGTTTTATTGGGAACTCAGGTGGAGCAAATGAGTGATACAGAATTAATGGCTGCTACAGAAAGATCTAATTTGTTTGCTAAATTAAACCCACTTCAAAAAGCTCGAATCATTTCTTTATTACAAGAAAAAGGACATACCGTTGGTTTTATGGGAGATGGAATTAATGATGCTCCAGCATTACGTAAAGCAGATGTAGGTATTTCAGTTGATACAGCAGCAGATATTACGAAAGAAGCAAGTTCCATTATTTTATTAGAAAAGAGTTTAACTGTCTTAGAAGATGGTATTTTGGAAGGCCGTACTGTATTTAGTAATATGATGAAATATATCAAAATGACGATTAGTTCTAACTTTGGGAATGTTTTTAGTGTACTAGTAGCAAGCGCCTTTCTACCATTTTTACCAATGCTTTCAATTCAATTACTTGTGCAAAATCTAATCTATGATGTTGCACAGTTGACGATTCCATGGGATAGAGTGGATGAAGAAGAATTGCGTTTGCCTTCTAAATGGACAACAAGTAATCTAATGAAATTTACTTTAAGTATTGGACCAATTAGTTTAATCTTTGATATTTTAACTTTCTTGTTAATGTGGTTTGTTTTTCAAGCAAATACGATTCAAAGTTCAGGATTGTTCCATTCTGGCTGGTTTGTCATTGGTTTGATTACACAAACTGTTGTCGTTCACATTATTCGGACACAAAAAATTCCGTTTATCCAAAGTCGTGCAAGCTTAGTGGTTACATTGTCAACAGTTGTTGTGATTGGAATTGCTGTTTTATTCCCAAGTAGTATTTTGGGAGGAATGGTTGATTTAGTGGCATTACCAAACACTTACTGGCCATGGATGATTGGAATAGTTCTAGTGTACATTTTAACAGTACAATTAGTTAAAACAATCTATATTAAAATCAATAAAGAATGGCTTTAATAAGAGAAACCCTTTGATTATTCTTGATTAATCAAAGGGTTATTTTTTTATGGATTTTTACTATATAATAGAAGGAATTTTCAAAAACAGAAGATAAATACAGTTAATTTAATTCAGTTAAGAAAAACAATCTTGTTTGAAAAGGAGCAATCAGAGTAAAAAAAGTGTTAAAAATTTTTAAAAAAATGAATTATGAGAAAAAATTAATTTAATTAAAAAACATTGTGAAAAAAATATAATGATTGTTCTGTGTTACTTATTACACAAAAAAATAATACAGTTTTTTAGTACGAGTATAACAGTTCGATGTTGAATCAACGCTTTTTTATAAAATTCTTGTTTTTTTTCCTTTGCTTTTTTTCATTATCATTCTATAAAATTAAACAAGTGAAAGTATTCACTATCCTGACAAGGTCTTTCTGTTTTTTAAGCTCTCAAAGGGTTTTTAATCTTTTTTGCCTAAAAAAAAGAAACTAGAAGACTGTCAAGCGAAAGGTAAAATGTCCTAAACCTTAAGCTCACATTAATGCAAGCTTTTCCTTCGTAAAAACTTGCATTAATGTGACCGTATTTGGTAAAATGAGTGTTAAGCTGCTCGTTCAGCTTCGTATTCTTCGAGTGTTTTTCCGATGCTGCGAAGATATCTTTTGAAAGACTCTAGTTTCCACGGGTGAGATTGTGGGGGAATATACTGGCGTCTTTCTTTTTTTTGCTCTGGAATCGGGTCAAACTCTGTTGAATAGTCGTCATGTTCTTTCAGTCTCCTTGTTGTGTATATTTTTTCAGCGATATTTACATAGATTTCGCCGTTAAAGGATTCGATAACGAGGGCTTTTGATCCGCGTGTAAAGTACTGATCTTCGCTACCCTCCGTCGGTAAATAGTAGTTATTTTGATACCGAATGTGATGCCCACTATCGATTTTTCTATTTGCGACTCGTGCTAATAATAAATTCATCTCTGATTTCGTAGGTGCCTTCTCATAGATTGATTCCTTCGTCTTATTACCAAACTTCCTGTTAAATGATTGAATCCATTTTGTTAAAAAATGATTGGCTTCCACAATAGATTGGATCCCTGCTAATTCTAAATCTACAGGAAGTCGTGATTGAACCGTGCCGTTTAATCGTTCTACACGGCCTTTCGCTTGTGGAATAGAGGAGGTACGAATGTCAATACCGAGTTGATGGCAGGCAAAACCAAATTGCGTGAAGGTATCTTCCTCAACGACTTTCTTGGTTTTGGATTGATAGTCAAAAACGGTTCGTTTATCGGTTAAAAAAGCTAAAGGAATCCCTCGGTTACGGAGGATCTGATGGAGCACATGATAATAGCCATTGAGCGTTTCTTGCGTGTCGAAATACCCACCAACGATATCCCCAGAAGCGTCATCAATCGCTAAGTGAAGATGGGTGACGTCGTTCCCGAACCAATTGTATGAACTGGCATCCATTTGAATCAGCTCTCCTTGGTATTTTTTCCTAGAGCGGCTAGGATGGATTTTTTCGGGTGAAGCCAGTTGATCTTCGGCTCTTGGAAGCAGTGGATTATCAAGCTTTGTCTTTGCTTTCATTGATTGTGCTTTGATTCGAGCTTTTATTTTTTTTCGTGTCTTTCTTTGTGTTTTAGGTGAGATAATATTCGCTAGGTATAAAATATTTCGAATCGTTGTATCGGTGTAACAGATCGCATAATCCTCCTTTAATATTTCAGTAAAGTGCTTCACATTCGGTTTTATATTAAACTGTTGATAAAGCCCAATGATTTGTTTTTTTACATCCTCCGGTACGGCATGCATCTGTTTTTTTCCTCTATTGCCGTGTGAAAAAACAGCCTTTCCTCCTTCTTGATATTTTTGGATTAATCGATTGACTTGTCTGATCGAGAGATCTAGTTCAACACAAGCTCTCTTCTTATCTTTTCTTTTTTCTGTGACAGCTTTTATTACGTTATATTTCTTATCTTCATTCATTGTTAGTATTATCCTTTTCATGGTTTGATTTTATCACGAAGGGACATTTTGTGCTTCGATTACATTAAGACATTATCATGTTCGAACGATATTGCCTAAAAAAAAGAAACTAGAAGACTTGCATCTAACATGAAAGCGTGTTAAATTAAAAGAGTAAAGAGAACACACTAATACAGTTTTAGTGCTCTGTATAAAACAGCATTTTACACAAAAACAAAAAATAGATGGTAAAAGAGAGAGGAATGGGTAAAAAATGGCGACAAAAAAGAATAAACCTATCGATTTCGATGCATTGCTGGACAGCGTAAACGCTGATTTTCCAACAATCCAAATTTTAGATGAGGACGGTAAAGTTGTAAATCCTGACTTAATGCCTGATTTATCTGATGAAGAGCTAGTAGAATTAATGTCTAAAATGGTTTGGTCACGCGTGTTGGATCAACGTTCAACAGCACTTAACCGTCAAGGACGTCTTGGTTTCTTCGCTCCAACAGCTGGACAAGAAGCAAGTCAATTAGCAAGTCACTTCGCAATGGAGAAAGAAGACTTTTTATTACCAGGATATCGTGATGTTCCTCAATTAGTACAACATGGTTTACCATTAAAAGAAGCTTTCTTATGGTCTCGTGGACATGCAGGCGGAAATAAATATGCTGACAACTTAAACGCTTTACCACCACAAATCATTATTGGTGCACAAATCGTTCAAGCTGCGGGTGTAGCATTAGGTATGAAAAAACGTGGTAAGAAAAATGTTGTTTTAACTTATACAGGTGATGGTGGTTCATCTCAAGGAGATTTCTATGAAGGTATGAACTTTGCTGGTTCTTATGATGCACCTGCAATCTTCATTATTCAAAATAATGGTTACGCGATTTCAACACCTCGTGAAGTACAAACTAAAGCGAAAACTTTAGCTCAAAAAGCAGTTGCAGCAGGAATCCCAGGAATCCAAGTTGATGGTATGGATCCATTAGCAGTATACGCAGTAACTAAAGAAGCTAGAGACCGTGCAATTGCTGGAAAAGGACCAACATTAATCGAAACATTAACGTATCGTTATGGTCCACATACACTTTCTGGTGATGATCCAACTCGTTACCGTACAAAAGAAACGGATGACATTTGGGAAAAACGTGATCCATTAACTCGTATGCGTAAATTCTTAGTTGAAAAAGGACTTTGGTCTGAAGAAAAAGAAAACGAAGTAATTGAAGCAACGAAAGAAGAAATTAAAGAAGCTATCAAAGAAGCTGACCAAGAACCAAAACAAAAAGTATCAGACTTCTTAAAAAATATGTTTGAAGAACCAAACCAAACACTTAAAGAGCAAATTGCGATTTTTGAAGCGAAGGAGACGAAATAATCATGGCACAAAAAACAATGATCCAAGCGATTACCGATGCGCTTGCACTTGAACTTGGTAAAGATGAAAACGTCTTGATTTTCGGTGAAGACGTTGGGAATAACGGTGGAGTATTCCGTGCAACTGAAGGCTTACAAGAAAAATATGGCGTAGACCGCGTATTTGATACACCTCTTGCTGAATCAGGAATTGGTGGGTTAGCAATTGGATTGGCATTAGAAGGTTTCCGTCCAGTTCCAGAAATCCAATTCTTTGGATTTGTATTTGAAGTAATGGATTCAATCGTAGGTCAAGCAGCGCGTACTCGTTACCGTATGAGTGGTACTCGTAACTTGCCGATTACATTCCGTGCGCCATTTGGTGGAGGAGTTCATACTCCAGAGCTTCACTCAGATAATTTAGAAGGGTTAATTGCTCAATCACCTGGTATTAAGATTGTCATTCCAAGTAACCCATATGATGCAAAAGGACTTTTAATTTCGTCAATTCGTGACAATGATCCAGTTGTGTTCTTAGAACATATGAAATTATATCGTTCTTTCCGTGACGAAGTTCCAGATGAAGCTTACACAGTTCCTCTAGGTAAAGCAGCTATTTCTAAAGAAGGTACTGACGTTTCAGTTATTACCTATGGTGCGATGGTTCGCGAAGCTCTTAAAACAGCTGAAAAACTTGAAAAAGAAGGCATTTCAGTTGAAGTTGTCGATCTTAGAACGGTTTCTCCATTAGATATTGAAACAATTATTGCTTCAGTTGAAAAAACTGGTCGTGTTGTAGTTGTTCAAGAAGCTCAACGTCAAGCTGGTGTTGGTGCAATGGTTATGTCTGAAATTTCAGAGCGTGCAATTCTTTCGTTAGAAGCGCCAATTGGTCGTGTTGCAGCACCGGATACTGTTTTCCCATTCGGTCAAGCAGAAAACATTTGGTTACCAAATGCAGCAGATATTGAAGCTAAAGTTAAAGAAGTATACAACTTCTAAACAAAATAAATGTTTAACAAATACAATCAATCCTTTCAAATTAGTTATTGATTGATTGTATTTGTTTATAAGTGCAAATTAAAATTGAGCGAAATGATGCTTGTAACTAAAAAATTAGTTAGTTAAAAGAAGGGAAGTTATCAAAAATGGCTTTTAAATTTAAATTACCAGATATTGGTGAAGGAATTCATGAAGGTGAAATCGTTAAGTGGTTCGTAAAAGTTGGCGATACAATTAATGAAGACGATACATTACTAGAAGTTCAAAATGACAAATCAGTAGAAGAAATACCATCTCCAGTAACAGGTACTGTTAAAAGTATCTTAGTTGAAGAAGGGGCAGTTGCTGTAGTCGGAGATGTACTAGTTGAAATTGATGCTCCAGGTCATGAAGATAATGATTCTGAACCAGCAACACCAGCAACAGCTTCTGAACCAGTTGCAGCAGCGCCTGCGGCTAGTGGGAATGTAGCGTTATTCCAATTCAAATTACCAGATATCGGTGAAGGAATTGCAGAAGGCGAAATCGTTAAATGGTTTGTTGCTCCTGGTGACACAATTAATGAAGATGATACATTACTAGAAGTTCAAAATGATAAATCAGTGGAAGAAATTCCTTCTCCTGTAACAGGTACTGTTAAAAATATTCTTGTTTCAGAAGGTACAGTTGCCAATGTTGGTGATGTATTAGTTGAAATTGATGCACCAGATTTTGTAGATCATAGCGCGCCTGCTGTTGAACAAACTCCAGCACAACCAGCTGCAATCCCAACAAGTTCTGCACCAGTAGCAGCAACAAGTACAGATGTAGTAGCCGTTTCTGATCCATCTAAAAATATTTTAGCAATGCCATCTGTTCGTCAATTAGCTCGTGAAAAAGGAATTGATATTAGTGCAGTTGCTCCAACTGGTAAACATGGTCGCATTACAAAAGAAGATATCTTAAACTTCAATGGTTCTGCAGCGCCAGTTGCTCAAGCTACTACAACAGCACCAACTCAAACAGCCGTGGAAAAAGCACCTGCAGCTCCAGCTAAACCATTTGTATCTACACAAGGCGAAGCTGAAACAAGAGAAAAATTAACACCAACTCGTAAAGCAATTGCTAAAGCAATGGTTAATAGCAAACACACAGCACCGCATGTAACTTTGCATGACGAAGTTGAAGTATCTAAATTATGGGATCACCGTAAGAAATTTAAAGACGTTGCTGCAGCAAATGGTACAAAATTAACATTCTTACCATATGTTGTAAAAGCATTAACTGCAACAGTTCAAAAATTCCCAGTAATGAATGCATCTATTGATGATGCAACACAAGAAATTGTTTACAAACATTACTTTAATATCGGTATTGCAACAGATACAGACCACGGTCTATATGTACCAAACATTAAAGCTGCAAATACAAAAGGCATGTTCACAATTGCGGATGAAATTACTGAAAAAGCTGGTTTAGCAATTGAAGGTAAATTAACTGCTCCAGACATGCGTGATGGTACAATCACAATTAGTAACATTGGTTCAGTTGGTGGCGGTTGGTTCACACCAGTTATCAATTACCCTGAAGTAGCTATTTTAGGTGTTGGTACTATTTCACAACAACCAGTTGTTAATGCTGATGGTGAACTTGCAGTGGGACGCGTAATGAAATTATCATTAAGCTTTGACCACCGTATTGTTGATGGCGCAACTGCTCAAAAAGCAATGAACAATATTAAACGTTTGTTAGCTGATCCAGAATTATTATTAATGGAAGGATGATCTTAAAATGGTAGTAGGAGATTTCGCAATAGAATTAGACACAGTTGTAATTGGTTCAGGTCCTGGGGGATATGTAGCAGCAATTCGTGCTGCTCAAATGGGACAAAAAGTTGCTATTGTTGAAAAAGAAAATATCGGTGGAGTTTGTTTAAACGTTGGATGTATTCCTTCAAAAGCTTTAATTAGCGCTGGACATCACTATCAAGAAGCAATGCATTCAGAAGTTTTTGGTGTAACAGCTGAAAACGTGGTTTTAGACTTTGCTAAAACTCAAGAATGGAAAGACAACAAAGTTGTTAAATCGTTAACTTCTGGTGTTGAAATGCTTTTGAAAAAGCATAAAGTTGAAATCTTACGTGGTGAAGCATTCTTCGTTGACGAACATGATTTACGTGTTATGACTGAAACGAACGCACAAAGTTATAGCTTTAATAATGCGATTGTGGCTACTGGTAGTCGTCCGATTGAAATTAAAGGCTTTAAATTTGGTAAACGTATTATTGATTCAACTGGTGGATTGGCACTTAAAGAAGTTCCTAAAAAATTAGTTGTTATCGGTGGCGGTTATATCGGTAGTGAGTTAGCTGGAGCTTATGCTAACTTAGGTGCTGAAGTAACGATTTTAGAAGGTTCACCTTCAATCTTGCCAAATTTTGAAAAAGATATGGTTAAATATGTAACAGATAACTTCAAAAAGAAAAATGTTGCAATTGAAACAGGAGCAATGGCTAAAGAAGCAGTTGAAACTGATAATGGCGTAACAGTTAAGTATGAAGTAAATGGTACAGAAAAATCAATTGATGCTGATTATGTAATGGTAACAGTTGGCCGTCGTCCAAATACAGATGAGCTTGGTTTAGAGCAAGCTGGTGTTGAAGTTGGCGAACGTGGTTTAATCACTGTTGATGCACAAGGTCGCACAAACAAACCAAATATTTATGCTATTGGGGATATTGTTCCTGGTTTAGCGTTAGCTCACAAAGCTAGTTATGAAGCTAAAATTGCTGCTGAAGCAATTTCAGGTAAAAAAGTAGCAGTTGACTATAAAGCAATGCCAGCTGTATGTTTCACAGATCCTGAATTAGCATCTGTTGGATATACAGTAGCAGAAGCAAAAGAAAAAGGATTAGACGTTAAAGCATCTAAATTCCCATTACAAGCAAATGGTCGTGCATTGTCATTAAATGCTACTGAAGGATTCGTTCGTTTAGTAACAACAAAAGAAGATAATCTTCTTGTTGGCGCGCAAGTTGCTGGTGTTGGTGCAAGTGATATTATTGCTGAATTAGGTTTAGCAATTGAATCAGGCATGAATGCTGAAGATATCGCTTTAACAATCCATGCACATCCATCATTAGCAGAAACTGTTATGGATGCTGCTGAATTAGCTTTAGGTTTACCAATCCACATTTAAATAAATTAAAATCTAATTGCATAGACAATTAGTGCTGGAAAAGTGTTCTTTTTTAGTTGCTTATCTGAAAAAAACTTCTTGTTCTTTGGACAAGAAGTTTTTTTATAGTTATTAAACATATGTTTCGTTAAAAAACAATAGATAATTTAAATTTTATTTCTCTTTTTTATAAAATTTATGTATAAAACAACCGCTTTCTTTACGATGAAATGACAAATATATTACTTTGTTACAAAAGTTACTTTATTGTGTTTTTTTAGATATAATATAAGTGGAGTTAAAAGAAACTTAATTATTTCTTTTTTGATTTGGATGAAATACAGGAGGTTGTTAGATGGGTAGAGGTCATCTGAGTAAAGTGATGATTGCAGGTTCCAATGAATCAGCCTATGATTTCGCATTCTTAAGCATGATTAAGATGCAAGTTAAAGAGTTGGTCTTGTTGAATTTGCCAGGATTGGAGAAGGAGGTTTTTGAAGATTTAAGCTATACAGAATCTATTTTTTCCAATGGCGCTTTGAAGATTGGCAACGAGAAAGACTTTCAAGATACGGATCTTTTAGTGATTACCGCCACTGAAGAACCAATTGAAGGAGAAACAGACCATGATTATTTAAAACGAAATATCAAGCTAGTTCGTAAGATCATTAACCAAGCAATGGCTAATAGTTTTGATGGTATGGTGATTGTAGCTAGTGAACCTACAGATATTTTTACGTATTTAATCTGGAAGTTTTCAGGACTACCAAAAGAACGTATTTTTGGAATTGGCACGTATTTTGATACAATCTATTTTCAAAATATGTTAAGTAAGTTTTTCAAAATTTCTGTTCGTGATGTAAAAGGGTATATTGTTGGCGGTAGTGAGAAGAATCAAAAGGTTGCTATTTGGAGCCGAGCGTATGTTGGAGGTACACCGGTGCTTGGTTTAACGGTAAATCCTGATAATGATTTTGATCAAGATGTGATGTTTGATATGGAAGAAAAGATTTTGAAGCGAAGTGAAGCTTTGAAAGAAATGGACTCCGGTTATACGATTGCTGCGATTTTGTCTAAGATCCTTCAGTTGATTAGCAACAATGAAGAAGCCATTGTTCCGTTGGTTCATTTAGTAGATATTGATGATTATAAAGGGATTCCGTTATCATTGCCAATATTATTAGGTGAAAATGGTCTTAGTGCTAGCTACGAGTTGGGTTTTTCAGATAGTGAAAAACAAGAAATTCTACTGGTTGCTAAGGAAGTTCGAGAAAAATTAGATTTTATTGAACAAGGGAAGTAAAAGAAAGCGTTAGGTGTATCGAATGGATAAGAGTTATAGTTACCCAATTGATTTAGATTGGTCACAAGAAGAAATGGTTCAAGTCATTGACCTCTGGCGAATGGTTGAGTTAGCCTATGAAAAAGGGATTAATCGTGAAGAATTTTTGAAAAAGTATCAGACTTTTAAAAAAGTAATTCCAGCTATCGGCGAAGAAAAAAAATGGGGCAGGGAGTTTGAATCAATTTCAGGCTATTCTTTGTATAAAGTTGTAAAGGAAGCTAAAGAAAGCAATTATAAGACGATTAAATTATAAAAAGTTACTCTAGGTATGCACTGGGATTAATTAGTCCATGCATTTCTAGAGTTTTTTCAATTCGCTTCTCTTATTTTTATTTGATACAATGGAATAGAGCGAAACAGATTTGAAGGAGGTATTCTATGATAACGCAACAAGATATGGATAAAATGATAAGGGGTTGGATTCAGGAAGCGGCAGAAGCAATTAAGCAGTCATTTTCAACAGAGTTAATTATTGCTGAAAAATCAGATCGTAATGATTTAGTTACGAATATGGATAAAGCTACTGAGATTTTTTTTATTGAGAAAATTCGTCATTATTTTCCGGAAGATCGCATTTTAGGGGAAGAAGGCAATGGCGACTCTATTGAGGATTTAGCCGGGCGTGTTTGGATTATCGATCCAATTGATGGTACTTTGAATTTCGTGAAGCAACAAGCTGATTTTGCAATTATGATTGGGTTTTATCAAGATGGTGTTGGAAAAATGGGGTACATTTATGATGTCATGGCGGATGAGTTTTATTGGGGAATCAAAGGAGAAGGAGCTTTTCTCAATGGCGAACGGTTACCTAAAGTGAAAGATATTTCTCTAAGAGAGGGATTGATTGCTCTTAGTAGTGGTATGATTGGTTCTTCAAAATATTCTTCGAGAGAAATGGTGATAGCAAGTTCTGGTGTTCGGATGCTAGGTTCTGCTGGGGTAGAAACGGCACGTGTTGTAATGGGACGAATGGCTGCATATATAACCCATCGCTTACAACCTTGGGATATTGCTGCCGGCAAAGTCATCGCAGAGGAAGTTGGGTTAATGTACACTCAACTGAATGGAGAACCGATTGATTTGCTGACTAAAAGTGCAACTTTGGTAGCGACTCCAAGTGCACATCAAGAAATTGTTACTATCTATTTAAAGAATCAAAAGTAAGTAGATTGAAAAGCGCTTTGTCTGAATGGTTGTATTCAGACAAAGCGCTTTTTATTTATAAGTTGAAATTTAGTAACAAATTACAGTGAAATGTTAGAATCGGTATAGAAATGGCTGAAGTAATCTGAAAAGATGAAATAAAATGGCGTTAAAATGTGTGTTTGATGATAAAAAACTCATTTTAAACACTTTTCAAATGAAATTATGTTACATGAACATTACATTGTTTTGTAAGGATGATAGAAGGGTTTTGTGAGTTTAAAGCGAATAATAATTTTACATTTAAGGTCATTGTATGTATAATTACGGAAATCGGTCTTTTGGGGAGGTATAGATGTGAGCATTTATAACAAGGAATCAGAAGCTTTTTTCAAATTAAAGGGAAATAAGTATCATTATTATCAACTAGCATTTTTAGAAGGGGAATTAGGGGTTTCAATTCAAAAGTTACCATTTTCAATTCGTGTTTTACTTGAATCATTGCTTAGACAGGCTGGAGAAAATGGTATTACGCAACAACATATACAAAAATTGGCAACATGGTCGAATAAAGATAAGAATGATGGAGAAGTTCCTTTTAAACCGGCAAGAGTCATTTTACAGGATTTTACAGGAGTTCCGGCGATTGTTGATTTAGCTTCATTACGAAAAACAATTGCTGATTTAGGTGGCGATCCAACAACAATTAATCCTGAAATACCAGTGGATTTAGTCGTGGATCATTCTGTTCAAGTAGATGCAGCAGGTACAAGTAATGCTTTGCAATTAAATATGAAAATGGAATTTCAGAGAAATGAAGAACGTTATCGCTTTTTAAGTTGGGCACAAAAAGCTTTTGATAATTATCGAGTGGTTCCTCCTGCGACTGGAATTGTTCACCAAGTGAATATAGAATATTTGGCGACAGTTGTTACTGCTAAGCAATTAGATGCTGAAAATTATTTGGTTTATCCGGATAGTTTGGTTGGTACAGATTCCCATACAACGATGGTAAACGCTTTAGGTGTTTTAGGTTGGGGCGTAGGCGGAATTGAGGCAGAAGCAAGTATGCTAGGTGAGCCTTCTTACTTTCCAATTCCAGATGTAGTTGGTGTACGATTTATGAATGAATTATCAGATGGAGCAACGGCAACTGATTTAGCGTTGAAAGTAACCCAAGTATTACGAGAGCAAAAGGTAGTTGGAAAATTTGTTGAATTTTTCGGTCCGGGTTTACGTTCATTGACACTGGCTGATCGTGGAACAGTAGCAAATATGGCTCCTGAATATGGTGCAACTTGTGGCTTTTTCCCAGTAGATGAAGAGACATTAAACTACTTACGTTTAACTGGACGGGACCCAGAGCATATTGAAATGACACAGCAGTATTTAAAATTAAATCAATTATTTTATGTTCCCAATGAAACTGAAAATCCAGATTATACATCAGTGATTGAACTAGATTTAAGTCAGATTGAAGCTAATTTAGCTGGTCCTAAACGTCCGCAAGATTTGGTTCCACTTTCTAATATGAAAACTGATTTTAAACGGGCAGTCTTAGTTGAGGAAGGTACTAGTGGTTTTGGTTTAAAAGCTAGTGAATTTGAGAAAGCAATTCCAGTTGAACTGAAAAATGAAATTTTTACTATGAAAACAGGTGCTTTAGGAATTGCAGCAATTACATCTTGTACAAATACATCGAATCCTTTTGTTATGTTAAGCGCTGGTTTAGTGGCGAAGAAAGCGGTTGAATTAGGATTGGAAGTTCCAGCTTATGTGAAAACATCTCTAGCTCCAGGTTCAAAAGTTGTTACTGGCTATTTAGAAAAATCCGGCTTACTGCCTTATTTGGATCAATTAGGTTTTAATCTTGTTGGATATGGATGTACAACATGTATTGGGAATTCTGGACCTTTGCAGGAAGAAGTGGAGGAAGCCATTAAAGATAATGACCTTTTAGTGTCGGCAGTTTTAAGTGGTAATCGAAATTTTGAAGGGCGGATTCATCCGTTAGTTAAAGCTAATTATTTAGCTTCACCACCATTAGTTGTATTGTATGCTTTAGCAGGAACTGTAGATGTGGATTTGGTAAATGAACCTATCGGAACAGCTAAAGATGGGAGTTCGGTATATTTCAGTGACATTTGGCCAAAACGGGTAGAGATTGAGTCGCTTATTCAAAACTATGTGACTCCTGAATTGTTTAAGAAAGAATATCAACATGTTTTTAGTGATAACCCAGATTGGAATGCAATTGAAACTAGTGATGAGGCTCTTTATCCGTGGGATGTAGATTCAACGTATATTGCCAATCCGCCTTATTTTGATGGAATGTCAATGGAACCTAAAGCGATTCAACCATTAAAGGATTTAGCTGTTCTAGCTAAATTTGGTGAGTCAGTTACTACTGATCATATCTCGCCAGCTGGTAGTATTGGACCGAATAGTCCTGCTGGAAAATATTTACAAGAAAAAGGCATCACGATTCGGAATTTCAATTCCTATGGTTCTCGACGAGGTCACCATGAAGTTATGATGCGTGGAACGTTAGCGAATATCCGAATTCGTAATCAACTTGTCCCGAACACAGAAGGTGGAGTGACTATTTATGCTCCGACTAATGAAGAAATGTCAATTTATGACGCGGCGATGCGTTATCAAAAAATCGGGAAAGGTTTGCTGATTTTAGCAGGTTCTGATTATGGAATGGGCTCTTCTCGAGATTGGGCAGCAAAAGGAGTTCAACTGTTAGGTGTTAAAGCGGTTATTGCTAAAAGTTATGAACGAATTCATCGGTCTAATTTAGTTATGATGGGTGTTTTGCCTTTGCAATATCAAGCTAGTGAAGATGCTGAAAGTTTAGGGCTAACGGGTAAAGAAGCCTTTACGATTGAGATTCAAGATGATATTGGACTTTTAGGAAGCGTTCAAGTGACCGCGGTTAAAGAAGATGGTTCCAAAATTCGATTTGATACAATTGTACGATTTGATTCAGAAGTGGATTTAACATACTATCGCCATGGTGGAATTTTACCGATGGTAGTTCGTAAAAAACTGAAAATGAGCTAATTCTGTTTTGTGAGTGGATAAAAAAGGGGGGGATAAAATGAAGATTTATAAAGGGTTAGCAGGAGTTGTTGTTTCAGAAACACAAATTAGTTCGATTGTTGATAACCAGCTTCTTTTTGCAGGTTATAACATTGATGAATTAGTTACAAAAGGTGTTTCCTTTGAAGAAGTTGTTTATTTGTTATGGCATTTGAAGATGCCTATGGAAGAAGAATTTCAGATTTTTACAACGCAGTTAAAAGAAAACTGTGAATTATCTGACACAATCATTACATGTTTAAAAATACAAACGCGCCAAAATCTTCATCCAATGAGTGTCCTTCGATCAACGATTTCATTATTAGGTGTATTTGATCCAAAGGCAGAAGAGATAGATTCTGAGACTATTTATGAACAGAGTCTTTCTTTACAAGCAAAAATACCGACAATTATTGCCGCTTATTCGCGCTTGAGAGTTGGGCTAGATCCGATTTCACCACGAATGGATATATCTTTTTCTGCTAATTTTCTTTATATGTTGACAGGAGAGGAAGCAAGTCCGATGATGGTAGCGGCTATGAATGAATCTCTGGTGTTACATGCGGATCATGATTTAAATGCAAGTACCTTTACTGCTCGTGTATGCGCTTCTACATTGTCAGATATTTATTCGTGTATTACTGCAGCGATTGGTTCTCTTAAAGGACCACTTCATGGTGGAGCAAATGAGCGCGTTTTTGATATGTTAGTTGAAATTGAAAATGGAGAGTTAAGTGTTGCTGAATATTTGGATCAAAAGTTAGATCGACGCGAAAAAGTTATGGGATTTGGTCATCGAGTGTATAAAACGGAGGATCCACGTAAAAAACATTTAAAAGCATTAGCGAAAAAATTGGCGACGATTACTGGAAAAGAGCAGTGGTATATTCTATCATGTGAAGTTGAGGAATATTTAAAAACAACGAAAGGACTAATTCCTAATGTCGATTTTTATTCAGCGACAGTTTATCACTGCTTAGGAATTAATCGTGATTTATTTACTTTAATCTTTGCTATGAGTCGAGTTTCAGGCTGGTTAGGTCATATTTCTGAACAGAAAAATGAGGATTGTTTGATCCGTCCTCGTTCTCAATATGTAGGACCGAAAAATCAAGTTTATCAACCAATAAACAACCAAGTAGTGGTAGGGGGAGTGGACATATGAGTCAAGGTGTAAAAATTGAAGCACATAATGGTCAATTGATGGTGCCTGTTAATCCGATTATTCCTTTTATTGAAGGAGATGGAATTGGTCCGGAGATATGGCAAGTGGCTAAAAAGGTTTTTGATGTGGCTATTCTAAAAGCGTACCACGGGCAACGTCAAGTAGTTTGGCAAGAAGTGCTTGCTGGTGAAAAAGCCTTTAAACAAACTGGGAATTGGTTGCCAGAAGAAACACTATCTGTTATTAAAGAACATTTTGTTGCAATTAAAGGACCGTTAACTACTCCAATTGGTGGTGGTTTTCGTTCGTTAAATGTTACGTTAAGACAAACACTAGATTTGTATATTTGTTATAGACCTGTTCGTTATTTTAATGGTGTGCCGTCGCCTTTGCGTCATCCTGAATTAACGGATATGATGATATTTAGAGAAAATACAGAGGATATTTACGCTGGGATTGAATTTGCGGCAGGAAGTAGTGAAGTTGAACAGTTAATTAGTTATTTAAAAACAGAGCTGAGCGTGGATAAAATTCGTTTTCCGTCGACTTCAGCACTCGGGATTAAACCGGTTTCTAAAGAAGGCTCTGAGCGTTTGATTCGTAGTGCCATTGAACATGCGCTAAAGCATCAGCGGAAATCTGTGACACTAGTTCATAAAGGAAATATTATGAAATTTACTGAGGGTGGTTTTAAACAATGGGGATACGAGTTAGCAGAACGGGAATTTGCGAATCAAGTATTTACTTGGAATACCTATGATCAACTTAGGAAGCAACATGGGAAAGAGCTTGCTGATCAAGCATACCAAAAAGCTCAAGTAGAAAATAAACTAATTATTAAGGATCGAATTGCGGATATCTTTTTGCAAGAAATATTGATTCATCCAGCTGAATATGATGTAATTGCTACCTTGAATTTAAATGGTGATTATATTTCAGATGCTTTGGCTGCTCAAGTTGGTGGCATTGGAATTGCACCTGGAGCTAATTTGAATGGGGTTACGGGTCATGGGATTTTTGAAGCAACTCATGGAACAGCACCAGAATTTGCTGGGTTGAATAAATTGAATCCGTCTTCGTTGTTATTATCAGGGGCGTTATTATTTGATTATATAGGTTGGCATGAAGTTGCCAATCTTATTACGAAAAGCATTGAACATTTAATAGAAAGTAAGCGTGTGACGGTGGATTTTTCCAGTCAGATGGAAGGCGCAACGGAACTAAGTTGCTCGGATTTTGGTGAAGAATTAGTTAAGTGGATTCAACTAAGTTGATTGTATCAAATTAAGAACTGATTTATTTCAGTTCTTTTTGTTATTTTTCGTCCTTTTTTATTAGATAGATAATAAAAAAATGAGTGAATTATTATTTATGAAACGTTTTCTAAAAAAAAACCATTAAAAGTAAGATTTTTTCCTTTTCAAAGCGTTAATTTAGTGTTAGACTAGACAAGTTGATAGTTGTCTTCATAAGTTTTCAGTGCGTTTTCAATTGAGATTTTGCAGAAACTTATGAAAGTTCCCAAGTAGCTTACCTTATTATGTAGCTTGAAGCGAACTGTTTTACACGTAGAAGTGGATAGCGAATCAGTAGCATTGAAATAACTCTTAAAGAGTCTTGGAGGAAAATATTTATGAAAAGAAGAACTGACATTAGAAACGTTGCAATTATTGCCCACGTCGATCACGGTAAAACGACTTTAGTGGATGAATTGTTAAAACAATCTGAAACATTAGATTCACACAATGAACTAGCAGAACGCGCAATGGATTCTAACGATATTGAAAAAGAACGTGGAATTACCATTTTAGCGAAAAACACTGCTGTAGATTATAAAGGTACTCGTATTAATATCATGGATACCCCTGGTCACGCGGATTTCGGTGGCGAAGTAGAACGTATCATGAAAATGGTTGATGGGGTAGTTTTAGTTGTTGATGCATACGAAGGTACAATGCCGCAAACGCGTTTTGTATTGAAAAAAGCATTAGAACAAAAATTAGTTCCTATCGTAGTAGTAAACAAAATTGACCGTGATGCAGCTCGTCCGGCTGAAGTTGTTGATGAAGTTTTAGAATTATTTATTGAATTAGGTGCAGATGACGATCAATTAGAATTCCCAGTAATTTACGCTTCAGCAATGAACGGAACTTCTAGTATGTCTGATGATAAAACAGATCAAGAAGCAACAATGGATAATGTTTTTGACACAATTGTTAAAACAATTCCAGCGCCAATTGATAATAGCGACGAACCATTACAATTCCAAGTATCATTATTAGATTATAATGACTATGTTGGACGTATCGGTATCGGACGTGTTTTCCGTGGAACAATTAAAGTTGGGGACAATGTTACCTTAACTAAATTAGACGGATCAACTAAAAACTTCCGTGTGACTAAATTATTTGGTTTCTTCGGTTTACAACGTTTAGAAATCCAAGAAGCAAAAGCAGGCGATTTAATTGCTGTATCTGGTATGGAAGATATCTTCGTTGGGGAAACAGTTACACCAACAGATCACTTAGAACCATTACCAATTCTGCATATTGATGAACCAACTCTACAAATGACTTTCTTAGTAAATAATTCACCATTCGCAGGTCGCGAAGGTAAATGGGTAACATCTCGTAAAATTGAAGAACGTTTAATGTCTCAATTACACACAGATGTTTCATTACGTGTTGAAAGTACTGGTTCTCCAGATGCTTGGATCGTTTCAGGTCGTGGAGAATTGCATTTGTCAATCTTAATTGAAAATATGCGTCGTGAAGGTTATGAATTACAAGTATCACGTCCATCTGTTATCTTGAAACAATTTGATGGAAAAGTTTGTGAGCCGTTTGAATTAGTTCAAATTGATACTCCAGAAGAATACATGGGATCAATCATTGAATCATTAAGCCAACGTAAAGGTGAAATGCAAGATATGGTCAACAACGGTAACGGACAAGTTCGTTTAACTTTCTTAGCTCCAGCTCGTGGACTAATTGGTTACTCAACTGAATTCTTATCAATGACTCGTGGATATGGAATTATGAACCATACATTTGACCAATACCTACCAATGGTAACTGGAAAAATCGGTGGACGTCGTAATGGTGCATTAGTTTCAACTGAAACTGGTAAAACCACAACTTACGGAATCATGGGTATCGAAGACCGTGGAACAATCTTTATTGAACCAGGTGTTGAAATTTATGAAGGAATGATCGTTGGAGAAAATACTCGTGAAAATGATATTACTGTAAATATCACAAAAGCGAAACAAATGACTAACGTTCGTTCAGCAAACAAAGACCAAACAAATGTAATCAAACGTCCGCGTTCATTATCTCTTGAAGAATCATTAGAATTCTTAGGTGACGATGAGTACTGTGAGATTACTCCAGAAAATATTCGTTTACGTAAACAAGTTTTAAACAAAAATGAACGTGAAAAATCAGCTAAGAAAAAACGTTTAGCATCTGAATAAGACAATTTTGGAATCCCTACAATCTTATGATTGTGGGGATTTTTTTAATTAAATGAAATAATGTTGAAAGATATAAAAAACAGAGTAGAGCGTCTACTCTGTAAAAATTTCTTTTTTTAAAGTTGTTAGGAGAAAGTATAGCGTGCTGTATAATAGATTTAGTCTAAGGCAATTTGCAGTTAATAGAAACCTAAGTTGATTTTGGTTGTTATCGTTTGCAATATGGTATTCATCGCCACCCATAGTTAGCTTTCTTTTATCAATATCACAGGGAACCGTTTCTTCGTTTAAAGTGAATGGATGACTACCAGAGAGGCTGTAATCGAGGTTAATCTAATGGGCGAATTAATCTTAGATTTATAAGAAAAGAGGTTGAAAGATTGAACCATTAAATCAGTGATATCAAAAATTTTACATCTAAAAAAGCTCTCATTGACTTTATAAATTGGTTGAGCATTCTCAGTAAGGATTTCATAAATTGGTTTTAGAACAATAATATTTTGTTGAATTTGTATAAAGAAAAAGTGGCCTCTTGCTATAAAACCAACTTAAATTCATCCAAAGTATGGGTATCTAATAAAAATTTAATGAAATTAATTTTTTGAATGAAGAGCTATATGAATTGAAATTATGCTATAATACAAGAGATAAACTAAAGGAGGGAAACCTGATTATGAAGGAATTTGTTCAAAAACAAGAAGCCTTTGATTTCTTAATGGCTGATGCAGACAAAATTTATAATTTAATTAATAGTCAAAAGCAACACCTTTGTTTGGCACAATGTCCAGCATTTGAAGAAGTTGTTGATACTCAGATGTATGGTTTTTCTAAAGAAGTTGAGTACGCGGTTAAAATTGGTGTGCTAGAAATTTCAGATGGTCACCGTATTTTAAGCGATTTAGAAAAGAACTTAAATGACGTCTATACAGAAATGTACGATGAAAAGAAAGAACAAGTTTAACAAATAAGGGAGGTTAAGGGGCTAACTTATTTCTATATATGAGCCTTTGAATCAATGAAAAAATTAAAATATATTGATTATTATATCTTTATCCCTTACATTATTTTGTCAGTTATTGGTATTTTGATGGTATACAGTGCAAGCAGTTTTGTTGCAGTAGAACTTCAAGGGAAATCAGCGACTAGATATTTAATTTTGCAAAGTGCTTTTGTGTTTGTCGGCTTTTTTATTACAATGTTTGTGTTGATGTTTAAATACAAGATGCTGAAAAATAAACAATTGATGATGGCAGCGGTTGTTGTGATTATCGTCATGCTAATCTATCTATTTCTTTTTGGTGAAAAAGTTAATGGTGCAGCAGGTTGGTTGCAAGTGGGTTCTTTCGGTATTCAGCCAGCAGAGTTTGCTAAAATTGTAATTATTTGGTATTTTGCTTTTATTTTTTCAAAAAAACAAAAAGGAATTGTCCATGAATTTCGTCAAACGATTACGCCTCCATCGATTATCTTTTTAGTCTTTTTACTTTTAATCGTGATTCAACCAGATGTTGGTGGTGCAGGAATTCTTTTAGTGATTGGTGTTGTAATGATTTTTGCTAGTGGAATCTCTGCTACTTTAGGAATTGGCTTAGGAGTTACTGGAGTTGGTTTGATTTTAGGGGTTGTAGAGTTAGTAAAAATTTATGGAACAAAGATTCCATTTTTAGAACAGTACCAATATAACCGTTTTTTGGCTTTTTGGAATCCATTTGCGTTATCTAACAACGAAGGGAATCAATTAGTAAACTCCTATTTTGCTTTAAGACGTGGTGGGATTTTTGGAGTTGGAATCGGTAAAAGTGTGCAAAAAACTGGGTATTTACCTGAACCGTATACAGATTTTATTATGTCTATTTTAGGTGAAGAAACGGGATTGATTGGGATATTAGTTGTTGTTTCGTTATTCTTCTTTTTAATTTTACGTATTTATTTGATTGGTATTCGTGCAAAAGATGCATTTGGTTCGTTGTTATGTATTGGAATTGCAACGATGCTCCTTGTTCAAGGATTTATTAATTTAGGCGGAGTCCTTGGGCTTTTACCTATTTCCGGGGTAACATTCCCTTTTATTAGTTATGGTGGTTCTAGTACGCTTATATTGACGATTTCGATAGGTTTAGTCTTGAACGTTAGTGCAACTGAGAGGATACGAGCAGAGGAACAACTGCTTGAAAGTAGAAAATTAGAAAACAATTAGAAAAAAATAGCAAATTTGATGTTAACTAGTGACATAATTGTGTATAATAAAAAATAAGCATGAAAAAGACTTTGCTTTATGAAGTCTTTTTTTGCCATCATGGGTAGAATCCGTTTACTTAGTTGGTAGCAAAGAAAGCTTATTACTTTTGTCTTTATTTAAAAGCAAGTATAGTTATAGTTGTAAAAAATAGGTTTAAGAGGAGTGGGGTCATGAAAAAAGTATTAGTAGCCAACCGTGGTGAGATTGCAATTCGTATTTTCAGAGCGTGTACGGAGTTACACATTGATACAGTTGCTGTATATGCACAAGAAGATGCAAGTTCTGTTCATCGTTTTAAAGCTGATGAAGCTTATTTAGTAGGTAAAGGCAAGAAACCTATTGAAGCGTACTTGGATATTGAAGACATGATCCGTATTGCAAAATATGCTGGAGCAGATGCGATTCATCCTGGATATGGATTTTTATCTGAAAATCTGGCGTTTGCTCGTCGTTGTCAAGAAGAGGGGATTATTTTTATTGGTCCTAATTTACATCACTTAGATATTTTTGGAGATAAAATTAAAGCTAAAGAAGCTGCTATTGCTGCGGGGATTCAATCAATTCCTGGGACAGATGGTCCAGTTGAAAGTTTAGCAGAAGTCTTAGAATTTGGAAAAACTCATGGGTATCCGATTATGATTAAAGCGGCTCTTGGCGGCGGTGGTCGTGGGATGCGTGTAGCAGGTTCTGAAACGGAAGCAAAAGATAGTTATGAACGTGCTAAAAGTGAGGCTAAAGCGGCTTTTGGTAGTGATGAAGTTTATGTGGAGCGTTATATTTCTAGTCCTAAACATATTGAAGTTCAGATTTTAGGGGATAGTCATGGAAATGTTGTGCATTTATTTGAACGTGATTGTTCTGTCCAACGTCGTCACCAAAAAGTTGTTGAAGTTGCACCATGTGTTTCAATTTCAGAAGATTTGCGGGAAGAAATGTGTGATGCGGCAGTCCAATTGATGAAACATGTGGGTTATATAAATGCTGGAACTGTTGAATTTTTATTGGAAGGTGATCGTTTTTATTTTATTGAGGTGAATCCTCGTGTTCAAGTAGAGCATACGATTACTGAAATGATTACAGGGGTTGATATTGTTCAATCACAAATCAAAATTGCAATGGGAATGGATTTGTTCACAGATATTCATTTGCCACAACAAAAAGATATTAAAATGATTGGTTCAGCTATTCAATGTCGAATTACAACAGAAGATCCCATGAATAATTTCTTACCGGATACTGGGAAAATCGATACGTATCGTTCACCAGGTGGTTTTGGTATTCGTTTAGATGCTGGTAATGGCTTCCAAGGAAGTGTTGTTTCACCTTTCTTTGACTCATTATTAGTTAAAGTCTGTGTGCAAGGAATGACTTTTGGAGATGCCGTCCAAAAAATGGAGCGTTCGTTAAAAGAATTCCGTATTCGTGGGGTTAAAACGAATATTCCATTTATGCAAAACGTGATTTCTCATCCGATTTTCTTATCGGGAGATGCAAAAACAACATTTATTGATACGTCACCAGAACTATTTAAATTCTCGAAAACACGAGATCGTGGCAATAAAACGATGAAATATATTGGCAATATTACAGTAAATGGTTTTCCTGGGATTGAAAAAGGTGAAAAAGTGTTCTTAGAAGCTGCTCGTAAACCAAGCAAGCTAATTTTACCAAATGAGCCTTATGTAAGTGCGAAAACTATTTTAGATACAAAGGGTGCAGATGCCGTCGTAGATTGGGTACGTAATCAAAATCAAGTTCTTTTAACAGATACAACTTTCCGTGATGCCCATCAAAGTTTATTGGCAACGCGAGTTCGGACACAAGATTTTGTTAATATTGCGGAAGAAACGCAAAAAGGAATCCCTCAATTATTCTCAGAAGAAATGTGGGGCGGTGCAACATTTGATGTGGCTTATCGTTTCTTAAATGAAGATCCTTGGGAACGTTTAAGAAAATTACGTCGTCGGATGCCGGATACATTATTCCAGATGTTGTTTAGAGGTTCTAATGCAGTGGGATATCAAAATTACCCAGACAATGTAATTGTAGAATTTATCCAACAAGCAGCAACTAACGGGATTGATGTTTTTCGTATTTTTGATAGTTTAAACTGGATTCCACAAATGGAAAAAAGTATTCAAGCGGTTCGTGATGTTGGCAAAATTGCAGAAGCAGCAATTTGTTATACAGGTGATATTAATGATCCTACACGAGCAAAATATTCCGTAGATTATTATAAAGACATGGCAAAAGAGCTGGAACGTCAAGGTGCACATATTATTGCGGTGAAAGATATGGCAGGATTGTTAATGCCACAAGCAGCGTATCGTTTAATTAGTGAATTAAAAGCAACGATTGATGTTCCAATTCATTTACACACCCATGATACAAGTGGAAATGGAATCTTTACCTATGCTTCAGCTGTAAAAGCCGGTGTAGATATTGTGGACGTAGCTATGAGTGCAATTAGTGGAGCTACTAGTCAACCAAGTATGAGTAGTTTGTATTATGCTTTAGTCAATGGGGATCGTACACCAGATATTCAAATCGAGAATGTTCAACAATTAAATCATTATTGGGAAGATGTTCGTGGATTCTATACTGATTTTGAGAATGGGATTAGCGCTCCTCAAACAGAAGTTTATCAACATGAAATGCCCGGTGGACAGTATTCTAACTTACAACAACAAGCCAAAGCAGTCGGTTTAGCTGATAAATGGGAAGATGTTAAACAAATGTATTCCATTGTAAATGAAATGTTTGGTGATGTTGTGAAGGTAACTCCATCGTCTAAAGTTGTTGGAGATATGGCTCTGTTTATGGTACAAAATAATTTAAGTGAAGCAGATGTTTATGAAAAAGGAGAATCTATTGATTTCCCTGATTCAGTAATTGGGTTCTTCCGCGGCGACTTAGGTCAACCTGTTGGAGGCTTCCCAGAAAAATTACAAAAAATTATTTTGAAAGACAAAAAGGCAATTACTGTACGACCAGGTTCGTTAGCTGAGCCAGTTGATTTTGCTGCTAAAAAAGTGGAGTTAGCTGAAAAAATGGGAGCAGAGCCAAGTCATCAAGACGTATTGAGCTATATTATGTATCCACAAGTGTTCCTAGATTACTGTAAAATGCATGATCAATATGGTGATGTAACGTTATTGGATACACCAACTTTCTTCCATGGTATGCGTAATGGCGAATCGGTTGAAGTTCGGATTGAAAAAGGAAAAACGCTAATTGTGAAACTCATCCAAATCGGCGAACCAGATTCTGAAGGCAATCGTATTCTGTACTTTGAGCTAAATGGTCAAGGTCGCGAAGTGGTTGTCAAAGATATTAGTGTAAAAGGGACAACTGCGTTACGTAGAAAAGCCGAGCCTACGAATAAAGAACATGTTGGTGCAACTATGCCAGGTTCTGTGTTAGAAGTTCTTGTAGAAAAAGGCGAACGTGTGAAAGCAGGGCAACCAATTTTAATTACTGAAGCAATGAAAATGGAAACAACGATTCAAGCGAATTTTGATGGTGTTATTGATCAAATTTATGTTCAAAATGAAGATATTATTGAAACTGGTGATTTATTGATTGAAATTCAAGCTCGATAAATGCGATAATAGGGATAAGCTTTAGAAAAGAGGACTGAAAAGAGCATGAAAACTTTTTTAAGAGCCATTCCGATATTTGTTATTTTAATGCTTGTATTTTATTTGGAGCCTGTCTTAAATTCAAAAGAAAATTCAAAACCTAAAAAAGTAACAACTACTGCAATAAGTAAACCTAAAACTGAAATGGTACAAGCAACAATGCCTGTTACTGGATTAGCAAGTTATCTTCATCAGCCTGCTAGTCAAGTAACGGCTAAGTTTGGGGAACCAGTTCGTAAAGATCTTACCGCGTATGGATTTGAATGGTGGATTTATAATCAAAAAGATAGTCAGTATTTGCAAGTTGGTGTAAAGGATGGACAAGTAGTAACTTTATTTGCATTAGGTCAAGATATGGATGTAGCTCCGTTTAAAATTGGAATGGATATTTCTAAGATTTATCAAGTTTCGACATTATATCCAACATTTGAGATTGAATTTAATGAGGATACTTATTCAATTGAACTTTCGGAAGATGATATGAACTATCATCCTTTAGTGGCTTTTAATAATGGGACATTTGCTATCTTATTATTAGATCAAGTTTCTAATAAAATTATTGGTGTACGTTATTTAGATGCGGATGTTTTGCTTCATTTAAATATTTACGAAGTCGCTTCAATGACGCCTATTCCTAGTGTTGACAATCAAAATTTAGATTGGGCTAAAGTAAATCAAGGAAATGAAACTCAAACATTGGATATTTTAAACGTACTTCGACATCGCAATCAATTGGGATTGTTAGAGTCAAATAAAACACTAACAGATTTTTCTGCTGGAATATTTAATGCATATAGCAATCGAACGCCAGAGGAGATTCAAGAAAAGGAATTAAGCACTAAAAATATTGAAACAGCTTTAAGTAAAGTAACTAATTTAACCAATGATTTAGATATTTTTTATTTAAATCGTTGTTCAGATGCAACGTGGACAACTAGTTATTGGTTCAGCTTTGAAAATAAACGAAATTTATTAATGAATCGTAAACTAAAAAATATTGGAATTCGTTACCAAAAACAAGAAGTTATTCTGTTGTTAGACTCGCTAAATAAAATCTAGCTTGTATCTGGTGGCGTTAGCTTATATACTAAATAGTGTAAACGTAACGCCAACTTATTTTTGATAAAAGATAGAATCAAAACAAGATTCATGAAAGAACGAGTCGATTCTTGTAGAAAGAAGGGTTTTCATGATTGTGACAGAGGATTATATTGATATGGAAACTGAAGCTTTAGCTTTAGTCCAGGCTATTATGCAAAGTGAAATTGGTGAAAATTATTGTCTAGCTAAGATTGCTTTGGAACAAAATCAAGTAGCCCAAAATAAAATTCATAAGTTTAATCTGGCTAAAAAAGAGTTTGAAACAATCGAAAAATATGGTAAATTTGCTCCTGATTATAAAGAAAAAAATCGTGAAGTTCGCCGATTGAAACGCGAGATGGATATGGACGAATGTGTGTATCAGTATCGTTTATTAGAAACGGACTTGCAAACTATTTTAGATGAAATCAGTCTTAAATTAGCACGCACAGTTTCAAATACAATTAAAGTTCCAGCAGGAAATCCATTCTTTTCAACTGGAGCTAGTGGTTGCGGAAGTGGTGGTAGCTGTGGTTGTGGGTAATAAGGATGGTGAAAATATGGAACATGCTTTAAATGAACGTCAGGGAATTATTGTTTGGGTCTATAGTTTGCGACATTTAAAAACATTAAAGCGTTTTGGCTTAATTCACTATGTCTCAAAACGAATGAAATATGTTGTCATTTATGTAGATCGTACAGAAGCAGAGGCAGTTGAAAAGAAATTAAATGGGTTGCATTTTGTCCGGATGGTTGAGCTATCTCATCGTCCCGAAATCAATATGGATTTTGGTGATCGTATCGGTTCTAAGCATCGTAAAGAAGTTGAACCTTTGTCACCAGAAGAGCCTGTGCTTATTGAAGTAGATGCACAGTTGCATTTAGAAGTAAGCGAATAATCACATTGACTGAATGAAAGTGACACGGAGTTGTGTCACTTTTTTGTTTAGTTGAATAATTAAAATAAAAATTACTAAATAGTTCATTAGAGTTCTGTTAAAATAAAGAACAGGAAGCTTTAAATTTTTTAAAACGAAGGAGTTTATTATGCGCGTAATTTCAGGTGAATATGGTGGAAGAAAGTTAAAGGCAGTTCCAGGAACGAATACTCGTCCAACAACAGATAAAATTAAAGAGTCAATTTTTAATATTATTGGACCTTATTTCGACGGTGGAACCTGCTTAGATTTATTTGCAGGAAGTGGCAGTTTATCGATTGAGGCTGTTTCTCGAGGATTTAATCAAGCGATTTTAATTGATAAAGAACCAATTGCTTTAAAAACAATTAAAGAAAATATAGCGATGACGAAAGAGGAAGATAAATTTAAAGTTTACCGGAATGATGCGGATCGTGCTTTAGATGTGCTAAGTCGTCAAACTCAAAAATTTGATTTAATCTTTATGGATCCGCCATATTTAAAGCAGGAAATCGAAAAACAGTTACTCAAAATGGCTGATTTAGGTCTTGTAGCAGAGAATGGTAAAATTATTTGCGAAGTGGACAAGAAGTCTGATTTGTCTGACGAAGTTGGACCTTTTTATGCAGTTCGTCGTGAAAATTACGGGATTACACAAATTGTGATTTATCAGTTTAAGGAAGGGTAGGTAGATGATGAAAAAAATAGCCTTATTTCCAGGAAGTTTTGATCCTTTGACGAATGGTCATGTAGATACAATTCGACGAGCTGCTAAGTTATTTGATGAAGTAGTTATTGCCGTTTTAACGAATACATCAAAAGTTTCACTGTTTACAGCGGAAGAGAAAAAGACATTGATTGAAACCTCTTTAGAATCCATAGAAAATACACGCGTAATTGCGCATACAGGAGGATTAACCGTTGAACTAGCAAAAGAATTAGGTGCTGTTGCTATGATTCGTGGGATGCGAAATACGTCAGATTTTGATTATGAATATTCAATTGCTTCCATGAATAAATTGCAAACGAACGATATTGAAACAGTTATTTTATTGGCAGATGAGCATTATCGCTTTTTGAGTTCGAGTCTGATTAAGGAAGTTGCAAAATTCGGTGGAGATGTATCTTCGTTGGTTCCTATGGTAGTCAATAAAGCAATTATAGAGAAATACAAACATCAAAAATAATGAAGTAAATTTTATAGAGAAGAGTGAAGTTAATGGGAAATAAGTCAAAAAAAATTCAAATTATTTTGCCAATAGTTGTTTTATTATTAATACTTGGTGTTGTGATTCCAATTCCATATTATATTGAGGCACCAGGTGCTGCAGTTCATTTAAATGAATTAGTAACAGTAAATAATAAATTGGATGATGAAAAGGGGAGTTTTATGTTAACGACCGTTTCTATCCGACAAGCAACTCCTTTAACTTATTTTATGCGCTTCTTGCCCTTTCATGAAGGGCTATCAAAAAATGATTTATATGGAGATACTACCTCAACCCGAGAATTCAATAATTTACAGGATTATTATATGACTAGTTCTGTTAATTCAGCTATTGAGTTAGCCTATAAAACAGCAGGAGCAGAATATCAACAGAACTATAAAGGTGTTTATGTGATGTCCGTCATTGAAAACTCAAAGTTTAAAGGAAAGCTAGAACCAGGTGATACAATTGTTTCTTTAGATGGCAATTCTTTTAAGAGCTCTCAAGAATTTATTGATTATGTGAAAGAGAAAAAAGTTGGTACAACCATTCAAGTTGTTTATCGTCGTGATGGAAAAGAAAATACGGTGTCTGCTCCCTTAATCAAACTAGAAACTGATAAGAAAGCTGGCTTAGGTATCAGTCTAGTGGACGATACTGAAATTACTACGACAATTCCTGTCAAGGTTAACACGGATGAAATTGGTGGCCCTTCGGCTGGTTTGATGTTTAGTCTAGAAATTTATAGTCAACTAAAAGGAGTTAATTTACGTAATGGGCGCCAAATCGCTGGAACTGGAACGATTACATCAGACGGAGAAGTTGGGCGTATTGGTGGTATTGATAAAAAAGTAGTTGCTGCAGATAAAGAAGGCGCAACCGTTTTCTTTGCTCCAAATGATACAATTGATCCAAAAATTAAAAAGAAATATCCTGAGTTAAAAACAAATTACCAAGAAGCACAGGAAGCAGCGAAAAAGATTAAGACGGATATGAAAATCATTCCAGTCAAAACCTTTCAAGATGCAATTGATTATTTAGAAAAAAATAAATAAACTTTCAAAAAAGCTAATTATCACTAATTTCCTAAAAGTGATGGTTAGCTTTTTTTGTCGTAAGAACTACTTTACTAAGGTATTCAAGCTATGTTAATCATTGTTATCTAAACTATTAAGGATTGTTGATAACCCAAATTGAAAGCTTTTATCAATGTTTAGTGGCATTCCAAAAGATTGTTGCATTTCTAAAAGGGAGAAGCCGTGTAGATAGCTTCTTAGCATTCGGATAATAGAAATCTTTTTTTCATTTGAGAAATGATAACTTTCTAAAAAAATCGACATTAACTCAACAATCGACTCAGCCAACTGTTGAGTTTCTTTATTTTTCCAAAGATGGACTAGCTGGGTGGCTTCGTAAAGGCTAGGAGATTCTTTAGCGAAATTACGGTAAGCCATTCCCATTGAAAATAAAGCTTCTTTGCCTGATAAACCAAGCACAGCATTAATTAATTGGTTTTTTAATTTCGTTAATCCATCATAAGCAAGCAAGTTAACTAAATCATCTAACCCAGCAATATGATTATAGAGGGAAGGTGTTTTAATATCGAGAATAGCAGCGACGTCCTTAAGTGTAATCTGCTGTAGTCCTTTTTGATCTGCTACTGAAATGGCGCTTGCAATAATTCGTTCTTTAGTAACTTTATTTTTTTTCATAGGTTATTTCCTTAAAATTTTTTTCAGCTCGTTCGATGGCTGATTTTAGTTGATTTTTAGGTTTTTCAAGAATAGGACCATGACCAGTTGCTAATAAATTTAGGTCTAATTGATAAAGTTTTTTTGCGCTTTTAAGGGCTTCTAATTTGCTCCAAGTACCATAGGCTGGGAATGGAAAGAAGAAACGTTTGTCACCTGACACAGCAACGCCTGTTTTTGTTTGAAGTGCATCGCCAGCAATTAAAATTCCAGATTTACCATTATAGAAAGAAAAGGAGCCAGGTGTGTGACCACTACTAGCAATAGCGGTTAGAGAGCCGATGGATTTTCCATCTTGTAGTAAATAATTTGGAAGAATATCAATTTTGGGAAAACCACCTTTAATTTTTGTTGCATCTTCTCCATCTCTAAGAGAGAAATCTCCTTGAAGTAAAGCGGAATCTCGCTCTGATAAATAAATTTTTGCCTCAGGGAATTCTTTTATTAATGCAGGTAACCCGGCAATATGATCTCCATGTGGATGAGTTAGCAAAATATGGGTAACTGGCTTATTTAATTTTTTTGATAAAGCCACAATTGATTTTACAAATGAAGCAACGCCAATATCAATTAAAGTCAAGCTCGCTTGTTCTTCATACAGATAACAATTCACAAAACCAAGATAATTGATTTGGTAGAGATTTTTGTAGGATGTGATTTTCATGTTTTTCAACTCCTTATCATGTTATGAAACTAATTTAGTTAATATTTTAACTAATCGTATTAGTTTTGTCAATTATTTAATAATTAAAAAAGAATTTAATGGAAAATGCATATAGTTTATTTGGAAGGAGCAAAATGAGAGGGAGGATCAGATGGATCATTTAAAACAGTGGATGAAGGAACATCAAGTAGTAGTAAAAGTTGTGATTGGAGGCATTAGTGCTATGTGCTTAATCGGTGGAGTTTTATTTTGGCAGATGGCCGGAATAAAGTCATCTTCTCAACCAGTCGAGTTGGAAGCATTATTAGCGAGTGAAATAAGTACTTCTGAAAAGAAAGAGGAAATCAGTAAGAGCAGCGTAGATAATCACAAAGAAATCATTATGATTGATTTGAAAGGTGCTATAAAAAAACCAGGAGTCTATCAAGGTACAAGTGAGATGCGCTTGATTGATATGATTGCATTAGCAGGTGGATTTTTAGAAAATGCCAATCAAACACCGATTAATTTAGCTTTGCGTTTAGAAGATCAAATGGTTATTTATATTCCAATTATTGGTGAAGAATTATCGATTGAAGCGATCTCGCCGGTTCAACCTAAGGAAGCCAACCATTCAGAAAATCAAAAAACGAACGAACAAGTAAATATTAATACAGCAGATGTAAGTGAATTGCAAAAATTAAATGGAATTGGGCAAAAGAAAGCAGAGACTATTCTCCAACATAGGGAAGAGAATGGTTCGTTTCAAACGATTGAAGAGTTGAAAAATATTTCTGGAATTGGTGTCAAGATATTTGAAGGGTTAAAAGAACAAATTACTGTGGGTCAGTAAGTAGGAATTTGAAAAAGGATTGCAAGTTAATTCTAGCTTTTGTATACTTAAATAAATTACAAGTAGGAGGAACAACTAATGGTAAAAAGAATTCCTTGGGATCAATACTTTATGGCACAGAGCCTATTATTGTCTTTAAGAAGTACTTGTACGAGATTAACTGTAGGAGCAACGATTGTTAGAGATAAACGAATTATTGCAGGTGGTTATAATGGCTCTGTTACAGGAGATGTTCACTGTGTGGATGAAGGATGTTACGTTGTGGATGGACATTGCTTACGAACGATTCATGCAGAAATGAATGCTATTTTACAATGTGCCAAATTTGGTGTAGCAACTGAAAATGCTGAAATCTATGTTACGCATTTTCCGTGTTTGCAGTGTACAAAGATGATTCTACAAGCAGGAATTAAAAAAATTCATTATCTTGAAGATTATCATAATGATCCATATGCGCTAAAATTAATTGAGCAGGCCCACGTTCAATGTCAAAAAGTAACTCTTTCAAATGAATATTTTTCACAATTACGTTTTGGTACAGAGGAATAAGTTTAGCGTAGATGAAGAATTTCTGGATATTTCCAGCATTATTTTCCCTGACTTTAGTCGTGTTTTGTTTAACCAAGTTTCATTGGCTAGCTTTTTTAGTCGCCTTATTTTGTTTCGTACGTCTCCTTTTCGCAGGCAGTCGTACGATTTTTTTATGGTCGTTTTTAATTGGAAGTATCACAATTTGTTTTAGTTTATCTATTAGTTGGCAAAATCAAACCACAATCAATGATAAGAAAACAAATTTTTTGCTTGATATTAACCCCAATACTATCAAGGTCGATGGGGAACAGCTTCAGTTCTATGGGAAAATAGTTGGTAAAGATGAAATGATTGTTGGCTTTTACCGATTAAAAAGTGAAGAAGAACAACGTTTTTGGAAAAAACAACAAAGCTATTTAATTGTGAAGGTGGATGGAGAATTAACTCAACCTGAAAATAATCGGAATTTTGCTCAATTTAATTATCGACAATTTTTAGAACAAAAAAAATGCCATTGGTTGTTAACGGTAACTGATTTTAAACAAGTCAAACCTTATTCTACTTCTTTTTGGCAGCCTTTGAAAAAAGTGGTAGAGCTACGTCAGATGTTGTTGAAGTATATTGCTAAAGTACCCAGTGAGAAAGTCAGCAGTTATATAGTGGCTCTTTTATTTGGTGGTGGCAATGAGTTACAAGAAGAAACACGTAATCACTTTGCTAAACTTGGTTTAGTTCATTTATTAAGTATTTCAGGTTTTCATATTCATTATTTAATCTCAATGTTTCGTTGGATATTGTTAAGGTTATCCCTTTCTCAAGAGCTTGTAAGTGAGCTGTTGTTAGTTGTTTTACCTATTTATGGTGGATTAGCTGGTTGGCAAACAGGGGTTTTTCGGGCGGTTTTAATGAGTTGGCTACTCCTTTTTGCTAGACGTTACCAATTGCCATTAAGTGGGCTGGATGCCTTAAGTTTTACATTGATTATAGGTTTGTGGATAAATCCATATCAAATTTTTTCGGTAGGATTTCAGTTGAGCTATCTATTGACAGCAGTTTTATTATTGACTACTAAGCGGATACAAGAAAGATTTAAACGACCGATAACGAAAGAATTAGTGATTTCATTTATTATGTTAATTGCCTCAATGCCAATCTTAAGTTATTCTTTTTATGAATTTTCATGGATTGTGATTGTTACAACCTTTTTGTTTACTCCAGTGTTTAGTTATTTTTTATTACCAAGTTTGTCAATAATCACAATTTGTTCACTGTTTATTGTAAACAGTCAGTTTTTTTATTGGGTAGTAAAGTTTGTTGAGATTGGAATTGATTGGTTAGAATTTGTTATTTATAAGTTGAATTCAGTCGGTTCATTTATGATAATTGTTGGACGACCAAAATTAGTTTTTAGCAGTGGACTTGTAATTAGTAGCATTTTGTTTATCTGTACACTGGAACGGAGAAAACTACAAAAAATTGGTGTGATTAGTTTAATTATTTCGTTCCTTTTATTTAGTTATGGTAGAAGAGTTGAGGCTTCTGGAGAAGTTATTATTCTAGACGTGGGGCAGGGAGATGCAATTCTGATTAAAGAAGCATTTGGGCGTGGCGCTTATTTGATTGATACTGGTGGAGATTTATCCTTTAAAAAAGCTGATTGGCAGGTTCGACAAAAAAAGACTACCGTTGCAGTAATGAAACTAATTCCAACATTAAAAGCAGAAGGAATTTCAACTCTTAAAGCAGTTTTTATCAGTCATGGTGATGCGGATCATATGGGAGCCTTGCTTGAACTAGCTCAAGAAATAAAAATAGAAAAATTGATTTTTCCTCAAGGAACAGAAAAAAAGCAGTTATTTAAAAACTCTTTGAAGCAGCTTGCTCTAAAAGGAATTGAATTTCAGCCAGTACTTGCTGGCGAAGTGTGGCAACCGTCTAACTATTTATATTTAAAAGCTTTATATCCAAGTAAACGAGGCAAAGGTGAAAATAATGATTCACTGGTTTTATATGGGGAAATTGGCGGGTTACGTTGGCTATTTACGGGTGATATTGAAGCTGAGGGAGAAGCAGAGTTAGTGAAAAATTATCCGAATTTACAGATAGATTGCTTAAAAGTTGCGCATCACGGCAGTAAAAGTTCTACAAGTGAGTTATTCATACAACAGCTAAAGCCAAAAATTGCTTTAATTTCATGTGGTTTAAATAATCGGTTTAATCACCCAAATCCAGAAATTCTTCACCGTTTAAAAAAACAAGAGGTAAAGTTGTATCGAACAGATTTAGAAGGAGCCATTCATTATCGCTATTATGGAAATCATATAGGAACTTTTACAACGATTCTAAATTGATTTTGTTTGATGAGTTAGCGAAGTTTTACTTGTTTTTTCCATCCGCTCTCATGTATGATGAAAGGGAGAAAATGAAAGTGGTGGGATAGATGAATTATGCTACTGAAATGGCAAAGATAAATAAAGGTCAGCTAGCTCCCGTTTATTTATTTTTAGGAACAGAGTCCTACTTAGCTGAATCGGCAAGGCACGATTTGATTAAAGCCGTCTTATCTGAAGATGAAATGGATTTAAATTTTGGTGCATACGATATGGAAGAAGTACCTGTTGGTGTGGCATTAGATGATGCAGAGTCGGTTCCGTTTTTTGGTGATAAACGTTTAGTAATTATGGATCGTCCAACATTTTTTACAGCTGAAAAAAATAAGCAAAAGTTTGAACATGATTTAGTTTGGTTAGAAAATTATTTGACCAATCCGCCTGATTTTACAGTACTTGCTTTTTTTGCTCCATACGAAAAATTAGATGAACGTAAGAAAATTACAAAGTTAGTTAAAAAAGTAGCTACAGTTATTGAAGTGAACACTTTATCAGAAAAGGAAGTTCGTCATTTTTTAAAGGATTTAATTGCTAATGAAGGCTATCAGATTACACCTGAGGCTTTTGAATTGCTGATTCAATTAACAGATGCAAAATTATCAACAGCAATGTCTGAATTGCCTAAGTTATTTTTATTTGGTTCAGATACAAAACAAATTACAAAACCTGCAGTGAATGAGTTAGTTGCTAAGTCTTTAGAACAAAATATTTTTGCTTTAGTCGAATATGTTTTGAAAAAAAGAGTAGCTGAAGCATTAACGTTATATCAAGATTTATTGTTACAAAAAGAAGACCCAATTAAAATTAATGCAATTTTAATGACTCAGTTTAGATTGCTTGTTCAAGTAAAGTTTCTGGAAAAAAAAGGATATCAACAAGGGGATATTGCTGGAATGTTGAAAGTCCATCCTTACCGTGTGAAGTTAGCTATTCAGCAGGCAAGGAAATTTAGTGAACAAACTTTAATAACAGCTTTTGATGGTTTAGTTGAGGCAGAATATCGATTAAAAACTGGTCAAGGAAATAAAGAAATGCAATTTGAATTATTTGTATTGCAATTTTCTGGAGTGAAGTCTTAAGTGTTATTTTTTCTGAAAAATATAGCAATGGTGTTTGAAATAGTTTCAATAGGATTAAATAAATCGTTGAATTGTCTGAATTTACCTATCAAGTAAAAAAACTTTACACTTTATATTGCAATGAAGGCTGTCATTATGTATAATAGTTGATGTTGGAAACAACTGGAATGTACCACATTTTATGTTGAAAATAATTGAAAGTGGGGTGAATCATATGCCAAATATCGAATCTGCAATCAAACGTGTACGCACAAACGAAAAAGCAGCTATACAAAACAACTCTCAAAAGAGTGCTATGCGTACTGCTATTAAAAAATTCGAACAAGCTGTAGAAGCTGGTTCTGAAAATGTTGCATCATTACACAAAGAAGCAATCAAAGCTGTTGACATGGCAGCAACAAAAGGATTGATTCATAAAAATAAAGCTAACCGTGACAAATCTCGTTTAACTGCTAAATTAGCTAAATAATTAGAGTTGGAACGCTCATTCTGCAAAGATGGGCGCTTTATTTTTTCTAAGATGTACGCCTGGTGAATTTATTCGCTAAGTGTACATTTTTTTGTTATTTCTAATAGTGAACTTTGATTTACGGAACGTTTGTTCTGTGGTAGAATAGATAAGTATGGATAGTGGAGTAACTAGATAATGAACTAAACTAAATGAAAAGATGTGTAAACTATGAGAAAAATTGGTGTAATTGGTGCGGGTCAAATGGGTGGAGCATTAATTAAAGGGTTGATTGAATCGGGTTCTATTGATGCAACAGAGATTTATGTAAGTGGCGGAAATGGTCAAACAGCTAAAAATTTACAAAAGCAATTAAAATTTACTTTGTGTTTATCTAATGTAGAACTTGTTGAAAAGGCAGAAATTCTTATTTTGGCAGTGACACCAACTATTATACCAACTATTTTAACTGAAATTAAAGAAGTTATTCAGCCAGATACATTGATTATCTCGCTAGCAGCTTCAATGCTCATTCAAGATTATATAACTATTTTAGGATCAAAAGTGAAATTGGTGCGAGCAATTCCTAATACTCCTGTTTCAGTTTTAGCAGGAATGACTGCTGTTAGTTACAGCGAAAGCATTACAGAGCAAGATAGAGATGAAGTGGAAGAACTTTTTCAAGCGGTAGGGGAAATTGTGGAAGTGGCAGAAGTGCAGTTAGCTAGCGCAAGTACGCTATCTGGATGTTCACCTGCTTTTATTGCTTTATTTATTGAAGCACTAGCTGATGGCGGTGTGTTAAACGGCTTATCAAGAAAACAGGCGTATCTTTTAGCAGAACAGGCTTTGTTAGGAACTGCGAAGTTAGCCTTGATTACTGGACAACATCCGGGGGAGTTAAAGGACGATGTATGCTCACCAGGTGGTTCAACGATTAAAGGTGTTGTTGCTTTAGAAAAGCATGGTTTTCGCAATGCTGTGATTCAAGCAATTGATGCAGCGACTAAAAATGAATAAATATGAGTTGAGATAAGTTTCATTAAGAAAGTGGGGAAAAAGATGGTAAAAGACACCTTTGAGTTAGTATCAAAATATCAGCCGAATGGGGATCAGCCAGAGGCGATTCGTCAATTGGTACAAGGTATCAATGAAGGGAAAAAGGAACAAACTCTTTTGGGCGCAACGGGAACAGGAAAAACGTTTACTGTTTCTAATGTAATTAAAGAAGTCAATAAGCCAACTTTAGTAATTGCGCATAATAAAACCTTAGCGGGTCAATTATATGGCGAATTCAAAGAATTTTTCCCGAATAATGCTGTTGAATATTTTGTTAGTTATTATGATTATTATCAACCGGAAGCATATGTTCCATCTAGTGATACGTATATTGAAAAAGAATCAAGCGTTAACGATGAGATTGATAAATTACGCCATTCAGCAACAAGTTCGTTAATTGAACGACGTGATGTCATTGTTGTGGCTTCAGTTTCGTGTATCTATGGTTTAGTAAATCCAGTAGATTATAAAGAGCATGTCCTTTCGATTCGCCAAGGTGCTGAGATGGAACGCAATGAGTTATTGCGCCGTTTAGTTGAGATGCAATTTGAGCGAAATGATATTGATTTTCAACGGGGACGTTTCCGAGTTCGAGGAGATGTAGTAGAGATTTTTCTAGCTTCTCGCGATAGTGAAGCGATTCGTGTAGAATTTTTTGGTGATGAGATTGAACGAATTCGTGAAATTGATGTTCTAACTGGAGAAATCAAGGCAGATATTGAACATGTACCTATTTTTCCGGCAACTCACTTTATTGCAAATGCTGATCAAACCCGTGAAGCGGTGGATAAGATTAAAGCGGAACTTGAAGAACGCTTAAAAGTACTGCGGGCAGAAGATCAGCTTGTTGAAGCTCAACGTTTAGAACAACGAACAAACTATGATATGGAAATGTTATTAGAGATGGGTTATTGTTCAGGAATTGAGAATTATTCAAGACATATGGATAGGCGGAAATCTGGTGAACCGCCATATACATTGTTGGATTTCTTTCCAGATGATTCTTTAATTGTTATTGATGAATCTCATATTACAATGTCGCAAATTCGTGGGATGTATAATGGGGACCAAGCGCGTAAACAACGATTAATTGATTATGGTTTCAGATTGCCAAGTGCTTTAGATAATCGTCCTTTGCGTTTAGAAGAATTTGAAGAACATGTGAACCAAATTATGTATATTTCAGCAACTCCTGGTCCGTACGAATTAGAACGAGCACCAGATTATGTGGAACAAATTATTCGTCCAACAGGTCTATTAGATCCAATTATTGAAGTCCGTCCAATCCATGGTCAAATTGATGATTTAATTGGGGAAATTAATGCTCGTAGTGAACGAAATGAACGGGTCTTTATTACAACATTAACGAAGAAAATGTCAGAAGACTTAACGAATTATCTAAAAGAAGTTGGAATTAAAGTTAAATATTTGCATAGTGATATAAAAACGTTAGAACGAACTGAAATTATCCGTGATTTACGAATGGGTGAATTTGATGTTCTAATTGGGATTAACTTGCTTCGTGAAGGAATCGATGTTCCAGAAGTTTCTCTTGTTGCAATTTTAGATGCAGATAAGGAAGGCTTCTTACGTAGTGAACGTTCATTAGTACAGACTATTGGACGGGCAGCACGGAATTCAAATGGGAAAGTTATCATGTATGCAGATCGGATGACTGAATCAATGAAAGCAGCAATTGGTGAAACGAGTCGTCGTCGTGCTACTCAAGAAGCCTATAATGCTGAACATGGCATTACGCCAACAACAATTATTAAAGAAATTCGTGATTTAATTTCGATTACAAAAGCAGTGGATGATTCAGAAGATTACGACTCTGCTGCAGAAATGATTAATGATTTAACTCAGGCAGAGCGTAAAGAATTGATTGTGAAGATGGAAATGGAAATGCGCGCAGCTGCGAAAGAGCTAGACTTTGAAAAAGCAGCAAATCTCCGAGATATTGTTTTAGAATTAAAAGCTAAAAATTAATGATGATAGAGCATGAAATAAAACTAATCTTTTAGTTTTATTTCATGCTCTAATTTTGTATTAAGGTTGAGGCAATACTAACTCTTGCGGAAGTAAGCCCGAATTTATGAGGAATTGAAACGTACCGACTGGGTTCTCGAACTGAATGCTTTTGTCATAGCTTTTTTATTAGTAAAAAACCAGTCCACCTCTGTACAACTTGGTTGTATCAAAGTTGGACTATTTTTGTTTTTCATGACGAAGTATAGTTGAATTAAGAAATAAATAAAGCGCTTACGAAAAAGAGAGGGAGTTTGACTAAATGGCAAAAATTAATGAAGTAACTCGAGAGTCTTGGATTTTAAATACATTTCCAGAATGGGGAACGTATCTAAATGAGGAAATTGATACAACTGAAGTGAAATCAGGAACATTTGCAATGTGGTGGTTAGGATGTACCGGAATTTGGTTGAAATCTCATGAGAATACGAATATTTTATGTGACTTATGGTGTGGTACAGGAAAGCAAAGCCATGGAACGGGGAAAATGAAAAAAGGTCATCAAATGATGCGGATGAGTGGTTGTGAAAATATGCAGCCTAACTTAAGAACACAACCTTTTGTAATTGATCCATTTGCCATTAAAAATCTTGATGCATTAGTAGTGACTCATATTCATTCAGATCACGTAGAC
The DNA here is from genome assembly GCF_000744375.1 of Carnobacterium gallinarum DSM 4847. Taxonomy (NCBI): domain Bacteria; kingdom Bacillati; phylum Bacillota; class Bacilli; order Lactobacillales; family Carnobacteriaceae; genus Carnobacterium; species Carnobacterium gallinarum. The sequence continues at coordinate 57,936 of NZ_JQLU01000004.1, forward strand.
ATCCATACAGCTGCAGCGGTTTTACAAAATTGTGAAGAGACAGTTCCTTTTATTGGTCCCCAAGGTGTAGTCGATATTTGGATTGGCTGGGGTGTACCAAAAGAACGATGCGTCGTTGTTCGACCAGGAGATCAAGTTCAAGTGAAGGGAATTACGATTAATGCGTTGGAAGCGTTTGATCGTACAGCTTTAGTGACGGCAGCAGAGGATGTCGTTCTGAAAGGGAAATTGCCACAAGATATGGACGAAATTGCTGTGAATTATTTATTTGAAACATCAGGTGGTTCACTGTATCATGCTGGCGATTCACATTATTCTAACCAATTTGCAAAACATGGCAATCAGTATCAAATTGATGTGGCTTTAGGTGCCTATGGAGAAAATCCACGTGGGATTACAGATAAGGTGACTTCTGTTGATATGTTACGGATGGCTGAATCTTTAAATACTAATGTAGTAATCCCGGTTCATTATGATATCTGGGCTAATTTCCAAGCAGATCCTAAGGAAATTACGTTGTTATGGGAATCTAAAAAAGATCGTTTGCAGTACAAATTTAAACCCTATATTTGGCAAGTAGGTGGAAAATTTGTGTATCCCGATGATAAAGATAAAATGGAATTTAATTATTATCGTGGTTTTGATGATGTTTTTGCGATTGATCCAGATTTACCATTCCCATCATTCTTGTAAAAGACTTGATTAAGCCTGAGATAATTTTGCAAATCGTTAGAGAAGAGTATCTCAGGTATTAAGATGAAAAGGAGTTAGCGAAAATGGAAATGTTTTTAACAATTTTTGAATGGTTTGCGAATAATATTTTGCAGAAACCAGAATTTTTTATTGGGATTATTGTTTTTGTTGGTTATGTTTTATTGAAAAAGCCATTTTATGAATGCTTTGCTGGATTTATTAAAGCGACTGTGGGATATATGATTTTAAATGTCGGTTCCGGTGGTCTAGTTACAACGTTTCGTCCGATATTAGCTGGTTTAAATGATCGTTTTAATTTAGATGCAGCAGTAATTGATCCTTATTTTGGACTAAATGCAGTGAATGCTGCTTTAGAAGATATTGGAGTTGCTTTATCTTGGACGATGATTTCGTTATTGATTGGCTTTTCCTTAAACATTATTTTAGTTTTATTCCGAAAACTCACTAAGCTTCGTACGTTATTTATAACAGGTCATATTATGGTTCAGCAAGCGACCACAATTACTTGGATTGTCTTTTTCTTATTCCCAGAGTATCGAAATTTAACTGGGGGTGTTATGGTGGGGATTTTAGTCGGACTTTATTGGGCTGTTTCTTCAAATCTAACAGTTGGCCCTACGCAACGGTTAACTGGAAATGCTGGTTTTGCTATTGGGCATCAACAAATGTTTGCTGTTTGGATAACGGATAAGGTTGCTGGGAAACTAGGAGATCCAGAAAAAAATCTAGACAATATTAAGATGCCTAAATGGTTATCCATTTTCCATGATAATATTGTGGCAACTGGAACGTTAATGATGCTGTTTTTTGGGATTATTATGACGATTTTAGGCGAGGATTATTTGCGGGGAATCAATCCAGCATTTACTCCAACAACGTCATTTCCAATGTATATTTTATCTCAATCTTTATATTTTGCAGTGTATTTAGCTATCTTAATGCAAGGCGTTCGGATGTTTGTTGCTGAATTAACAAATAGTTTCCAAGGGATTTCTAATCGAATTTTACCAGGATCACTACCTGCTGTTGATTGTGCGGCAACATTTAATTTTGCTCCGCAGAATGCTGTATTATTCGGCTTTATCTTTGGGGCACTAGGTCAATTTATAACGATTTTTGCATTAATAATTTTTAAATCACCTGTCTTAATTATTACTGGCTTTGTTCCAGTGTTTTTTGATAATGCAACAGTAGCCGTATTTGCGAATAAACGTGGTGGAACGCGAGCAGCGATGATTTGCTCTTTTGTTTCGGGTGTTTTACAGGTATCCATTAGTGCATTTGCAGTTATGTTCTTTGGACTTTATAAGTATGGCGGTTGGCATGGCAATATTGACTTTGAACTATTTTGGCCATGGGCGGGTGTTTTAATGAACTATTTAGGTGTGATTGGTTTTGCTATTGTGTGTGTATTCTTCTTAGTGATTCCCCAACTTCAATACCGTTTTGCTAAAAGTAAAGATGCCTACAATGAAGGCTTAGAATAACAATAAATTAAATGAAATGAAAAGAGGGCGAATAGGATGTTAAAAGTATTAGCAGCATGTGGCAATGGGATGGGTTCAAGTATGGTGATTAAAATGAAAATTGAAAAGGCCTTAAAAGAATTGAATGTAGAGGATTTTAAAGTGGATTATTGTAGTGTTGGGGAAGCAAAATCACAAGCGAATGGCTATGATGTTGTTGTTGCATCACAACATTTGATTCATGAACTAGATGGTCGTACAAAAGGGGCACTGTTGGGTTTAGACAACTTAATGGACGATCAAGAAATTAAAACCAAGTTAACCCCACTTGTTTAATGTAGGCTCATAATCTAGTGTGTATAAAAATCAAAAAATGTAAAGGAGGAATTAAACGCAAATGCTTTCTTTAAAACAGTCTTTAATCGATAATCAATCGATTCATTTACAAAAATCAGCTACTACTTGGCAAGAAGCCATTCAAGTAGCAACGGAACCCTTAGTAGCAAGTGGAACAGTGGAATCTGGTTACGCAGAGGCGATTATTGCCTCAACTGAAAATTTCGGTCCGTATTATATTCTAATGCCTGGAATGGCGATGCCTCATGCTCGACCAGAGGATGGTGTAAGGCGAGATGGTTTTAGTTTGGTTACGTTACAAGAACCTGTGATTTTTTCAGATGGAAAAGAAGTTTCGGTTTTAATTACGTTAGCGGCGACTTCTAATGATATCCATACGGGAATTGCGATTCCACAAATTGTAGCTGTTTTTGAGTTACCAGATATTATCCAACGCCTACAGACTGCTAAAAGTAAGGAAGAAGTGCTAGCTATTATTGATGAAGCAGATATGAGTGCCTATTTATCTTAAAAATAAGGAGTGATTAGAAAATGGCATTACCGAATTTACAAATTGCATTAGATAATTCAAGTTTAAGCGAGGCTTTAAAATCAATTTCTTTAGCAGGCCCAGTTGTGGATATTGTCGAGGCAGGAACCATTTTATGTCTACAATCGGGAATGGAGGCAGTGCGGTGTTTGCGAGCACTTTATCCCGAAAAAATTATCGTAGCGGATACAAAATGTGCAGATGCTGGGGGAACTGTGGCGCAAAATTGTCGGGAAGCTGGAGCGGATTGGATGACGGTGATCTGTTGTGCAACATTGCCAACGATGAAAGCAGCTCTTAAAGAAATTGAGGAGTTGCAAGTTGAGTTATATGGTGACTGGACTTTTCAACAGGCCCAACAGTGGTTAAATGCAGGCATCACGCAAGCAATCTATCATCAAAGTCGGGATGCGCTATTAGCTGGTGAAACATGGGGTAAAAAAGATTTAGAAAAATTGCGTAAATTAATTGAGATGGGCTTTAAAGTCTCTGTTACAGGTGGGTTAACCAAAGACTCATTGGCGTTGTTTAAAGAGTTAGATGTCTATACTTTTATTACAGGTCGTGGAATTACTGGTGCAGCAGACCCTAATTTGGCAGCTAAAGAATTTAAAGCTGAGATTCAACGGATTTGGGGGTAACAGTATGACTTTGATTGGAATTTATGAAAAGGCTTTGCCAAAAAAGGGTACTTGGAAAGAGCGTTTGCTTATGGCTCAATCATTGGGGTTTGATTTTATTGAGATGTCAATTGATGAAACTGCTGAACGCTTGGCACGTTTGGACTGGAGTCTTGAAGAACGTCAACAAGTCAGACAAGCTGTTTATGAAACAGGGGTGCAAATTCAGTCGATTTGTTTAAGTGGGCATCGTCGTTATCCATTAGGGTCAGTAGATGAGGCAGTTCGTGAAAAAGCTTTGATTATGATGGAGAAAGCACTTGATTTAGCTGCTGATATAGGGGTTCGAGTGATTCAGCTAGCAGGTTATGATGTTTATTATGAAGCCAAATCAGTGGCAACGAGACATTATTTTATTGAGAATTTAAAAAAATCTGTTGATTTAGCAGCAAGTAGGCAAATTACACTAGCTATTGAAATTATGGATGATCCGTTCATTAATTCGATTAGTCAGTATTTAAAAATAAAGACTCAAATTCCATCTCCATGGCTTCAAGTATATCCCGATATTGGTAATTTATCTGCGTGGCCTGAAAATGATGTTGGCTATGAATTAGAATTAGGAAAAGGTGAGATTGTCGCGGTTCATTTAAAAGATACGTTAGCAGTTTCAGCTGATTTTGCTGGGAAATTTAAAGAGGTACCTTTTGGAATGGGGTGTGTTGACTTTGTTGGCTGTTTAAAAACATTAAAGGAGATTCAGTATAAGGGACCATTTTTAATTGAGATGTGGAGTGAAAATAGCGAAAATCCACATAATGAGATTGAAAAAGCGAAAGAATTTCTTTTCCCACTTTTAAAGGAGGCAGGATACAAATGAGTGAACAAGATCGTGCTGATGAGTTGATTCAGCAGATGAAAGAAGCTGTTTATCAAGCGAATTTAGCCTTACCTAGGGCGGGATTAGTTAAATTAACGTGGGGAAATGTTAGTCAGATTAATCGAGAATTAGGTGTTATCGTGATTAAACCAAGTGGTATTCCATATCAAACAATGAAAGCGAAAGATATGGTTGTAACCAATTTAGATGGTGAGGTTTTAAGTGGTGAGTTAAGACCGTCATCTGATTTACCCACACACAGTTATTTATACCAAGAATTTTCTGAAGTCAACTCTATTGTACACACGCATTCTAAATGGGCGGTTTGTTGGGCGCAAGCAGGACGCGATATTCCAGCATATGGAACCACACATGCTGACACCTTTTATGGGTCGGTTCCTTGTACAAGAAAACTAACTCAGGAAGAAGTTGCAACAGCTTATGAGCTTGAAACAGGGAAAGTTATTGTTGAAACTTTTGCAGAAAGAAAACTAGATCCTTTGGCTATTCCAGCAGTAGTTGTCAATGGTCATGGTCCGTTTACTTGGGGGGGAACACCTGAAAAAGCAGTTGAAGCTAGCTTGATTTTAGAGGAAGTCGCTGAGATGGCTCTCCATTCGGAAGAATTGGCTGTAACAACAGATTTCTTGTTGCCCTCTTATGTGCTGAATAAACATTATTTTAGGAAACATGGCGCGGGTGCGTATTATGGACAAGGAAATTAAATTAGTTAGAATAATTAGAAAGAAGGAGAAGAGAATAAGGGATTCTCTTCTTTTTTTGGTATCTAGGATATATTGCTATCTTGTTGCTATCTTGTTGCTATCTACATTTTCATCGTATACTTAAAGTAGGATATTATTGATTTTAATGAACATAAGGAGGGGGACTTATCTTGCAGTTGGAGTCGAATTTTCAACGGTTCTTAGTTATTATTGCAAAGCAAAAAGAAATCACCAACATCACAGCATTGGCTAATTCAGCTGGCTTATCGAGACGAATGATTTATTATTATATAGACAAAGTGAATGATTTGTTTAAATCAGCAGGGTTATCGTCACTAAGTAAAGAGGGACGTGGGGGATTTAGCTTAAATTTGGTGCAACAAAAACAAATCAAAGAATGGTTGAAAAACCAAAAGCAAACAGATTCTATTTTAAAAACGAGCGAACGAAGATTGCTAATCACGTTATTGATTTTATTGGAAAATAAGAAATGGCAATTAAATCATTTTCAAAATTTATTTTTAGTGTCACGGAATACAATTTTAAAGGATATTCAGTGGGTTAAGGAGCAATTAGCTGTTTCGGAAGTAGAAGTGAAAAGCAATAAAACTAGGGGATATTATGTATCTATTAGTGAATTAGAACGGCGACAGCTTATTTATCAACAGCTTTATGTAATTGAAATGGGACAAAAAGAGACAACTTATTATTTTTTACTGGAATCGTTAGGATTTACTGGTACAAAAGAAAAATATAAAAAAAGTCTACAAATTATCAAAGAACTTTTTGAAGCAACGAAGCTCTCTTTAGGCAAAGAAATACCTGTACAAGATATGCATATTTTAGCTAAATTAATTTTTATTCTACAAGAACGTAATCAGCGGGGCTTGATTCCTGAATGGACGGTGGAAGAGGAGTATTTGATTAAGGAACGACTGGAATACCAAGTAACTAAAAAACTATTAAAGCAAATGAAAACGCACATTCAGTTGGATTATTTTGAAGATGAAGCCTTGTACTATGGAATGTTATTGCTTTGTGTTGAAAAAAATGCAGATGCTCATTTTCGTAGTAATCCATTTGAAAATTTAATTTATGTGACAGAAAACTTAGTCCTTTTATTTGAGCAAATTGGTGGTATTCATTTTCATAATCGAGAAAGTTTAATTAAAAAAATTCAAACACATTTAAAAGTTTTATATTATCGACATCTTTTTAGTATGCAGATGCCTAGCTTGATTTCCAATGCTATTTCAACTAATTACCAAAAAGTTTTCAAATTAACTGACAAAATTAGTGCCTTAATGAAGTCTGATTTAATTTTTCAAAATAGTTTTCCAGATGGTTTAGCCAAGGAAGAAATTGCTGAGATTGCTATATTCTTTGAAGAAGCTATTTTACGAGAACAAACGAAACAATATATTCCACAATTGGTGATTGTTTCAGATTTTCCGGATGTTATGAATTCTTTATTAGAAAATCATATTCGCCAACTGTTGCCTAATAGTTCAATTGTAGGGATTTTGAAGTCTGATAGTGCTAACTTTTTTCCTGGGAAAGTTGATTATTGTATTTCAACAGATGCCCAGTATGTCCATCACCAAGGAGAAACCTTGAATGTATCAATTATTTTATCATCAGAAGAAAAAAAGCGAATTAAAAAATTAGATATGTCAATAGGGAATTTAGTGAAGATTCGTAAGAAACTAATTCATTTAATGACGAAATATGGCTATCTTCAAGGTCAGGAAGATTTTATTGAGGAATTAGAAAACATATTTCAATCTGTTGATAAAGTCCCTGTGTCAAAGGAATCTGTACATTTAAATAAATTCTTACAGCATACAAATTTTTGTCTAGTTATGGAAAAAGCTACTGATTTAGATGAATTAGTAGAATATTTAGCAGAGCCTTTATTGGAAGAAGAGTATATTCAACCGATGTATTTGCAGCAAGTCAAAAAAGAACTAGCAGAAAAACGTTATGTATTCCTCTATCCGCAAGTGATGTTGCTTCATACAGATTATCGTTTTGGTTCTATGGAACTGGGGTGTAGTTTTTTGTATTTGCAAGAAGCATTTCAATTAGATACTTCTGAAAAAGTTCGGTTTATTATTTTTTTAGCAACAGAAGAGAATATGGGACATGTGCCCTTATTATTTGAATTAGATGAACTGTTAAAAAGCGAATGTTTAAGCCAAATAACAGATAAACATGCTTTTTTTAGTTAGCTTGAACTATCTTAAAGTATCAGGTAAAATAAACAAAATATCTTTAGTTGGGGGATTTGAAAAATGGCAGATGAAGTTTATTTACATGCTCCAACGGAAGCCCTAAAGGCAAGTTATTTGGATTTTTTAGGAGACTGGAAACAAAGTAACGAAAAATTAGTTCCTTGGGTCATTGGGCGAGATACCACAGATTTTTCACAATTTTTGAAGTTGTTTGAAGTGGATCAGCATCCAGCTTTAGAGTCAGAAAAAGTACCAACCACGACGTATTGGTATTGTAATCAGGAAAGAATTGTCATTGGTGCAGTAAATATTCGTCATTATTTAAATGATAAATTTCGTACAAGTGGTGGTCATATTGGATACGGCATCCGACCTAGTTATCGTGGGCAGGGACATGCTACTAAACAATTAAAACTTGCACTAGAAAAATGCAAAGAACTAGGCATTCAAGAGGCTTTAGTGACGTGTGATCAAGGGAATATTGGTTCTAAAAAAACGATCATAGCAAATGGTGGCATTAAAGATCATGATTTTATTCAAGAGGATGGTTCAATTATTGAACGATATTGGATTAAAGTCCTTTAAAAAATAAGCAAAAAGACAGGAAATCCGCTTGCTTTTTTTAGCTATATCGTGTAAAGTTTAGATTGTGCAAAGCACATGACCCTTACTTGGTTTTTCGAGTCACCAACGGCTTACTCAGTAAGTGGCAAATCTAATAGGAAGAGGTGTTTAGAAATGGCAATTTCTAAAGAAGACAAAAATGTAATCATGAAACAATACGCAACTCACGAAGGAGATACTGGTTCTCCAGAAGTACAAATTGCTGTATTAACTGCAGAAATCAATCACTTAAATGAGCATGCACGTGTTCATAAAAAAGATCACCATTCATACCGTGGATTAATGAAAAAAATTGGTCACCGTCGTAACTTACTAGCTTATCTACGTAACAAAGATGTAGCTCGTTACCGTGAACTAATCCAAAGCTTAGGCTTACGTCGTTAATTCTAGTGTGTCGAATTTGAAGCGAGGTTCATAAAGAATCTCGCTTCATTTTGTATGTACGTTAGTAAATGAAAAACAAGGAAACCAATTTTTTTATCCTTCAATTCCAATATCCTACTATGCAAATGTAAGAAGACGCCATTCTCTGTTTACATTTGTTTAGTAGCTCGTGTGTATTGTGAGAAAAGGATTGGTATTTTTTGAAATTAAAGGAGATATGTAAACTATGACAGAAAAACAAATTTTTACTAAAGAATGGGCTGGCCGTACGTTGTCAGTTGAGATTGGGCAATTAGCAAAACAAGCAAATGGAGCTGTTTTAGTTCGCTATGGCGATACAGTTGTTTTAACGGCAGCAGTTGCTAGTAAGAAAGCAAAAGATGTAGATTTCTTCCCATTAACAGTAAATTACGATGAAAAAATGTATGCTGTTGGTAAAATTCCTGGTGGTTTCATTAAACGTGAAGCTCGTCCAAGCGAACGTGCAACATTAACAGCGCGTTTAATTGACCGTCCAATTCGTCCAATGTTTGCAGAGGGTTTCCGTAATGAAGTTCAAATTACAAATACGGTTATGTCTGTAGAACAAGACTGTTCGCCAGAATTTGCAGCAATGTTTGGTTCGTCACTATCATTGGCAATTTCAGATATTCCATTTAATGGACCAATTTCTAGTGTTGATGTAGGGCGTGTCAATGGTGAATACATCATTAATCCATCAATCGAACAAACTGAATTATCAGATATTCAATTAACTGTTGCTGGAACAAAAGATGCAATCAACATGGTTGAAAGTGGCGCAAAAGAAGTATCTGAAGAAGATATGCTTGGTGCGTTGATTTTTGGTCACAATGCAATTAAAGAATTAGTTGCCTTCCAATCAGAAATCCAAGCCGCTGTTGGAAAAGAAAAAATGGAAATTCAATTGTTACAAATCGATGCAGAACTTGAAGCTGAAGTGAATGGGGCTTACCAAGAAAAAATGGTTGCTGCGATTCAAACAGAAGAGAAATTAGCTCGTGAAGAAAACATTGAAGCTGTTAAAGAAGAAGCCATTGCTTTCTATGAAGAAAAATATGCAGAACATGAAGAAGCAGCACGTATTAAAAAAGAAGTAAAACAAATTGCTGAAGATATGGAAAAAAATGAAGTTCGTCGTTTAATCACAGTAGATAAAATTCGTCCAGATGGTCGTAAAGTAGATGAAATCCGTCCACTATCTTCTGAAACAAGTATTTTACCACGTACTCATGGTTCAGGATTGTTTACTCGTGGACAAACTCAAGCTTTATCAACGGCAACACTAGCTCCACTTGGAGAACACCAAATTATTGATGGATTAGGTCTTGAAAATAGCAAACGATTTATCCATCATTATAATTTCCCACAATACTCTGTTGGTAGTACTGGACCGAGTCGTGGACCAGGTCGTCGTGAAATCGGACATGGAGCTTTAGGTGAACGTGCATTATCACAAGTGATTCCTTCAGAAGAGGAATTCCCATATATGATTCGTTTAGTAGCTGAAGTTTTAGAATCAAATGGTTCTTCTTCACAAGCAAGTATTTGTGCAGGAACATTGGCATTAATGGATGCGGGTGTGCCGATTAAAGCTCCAGTAGCTGGGATTGCAATGGGTCTAGTTAAAAATGAGGACAATTACACTGTTTTAACGGATATTCAAGGATTAGAAGATCACCTAGGCGACATGGACTTTAAAGTTGCTGGAACAAAAGACGGAATTACTGCCTTACAAATGGATATCAAAATTGATGGAATTACACAACAAATTCTAGAAGAAGCATTAACGCAAGCGAAAAAAGCGCGTTTAGAAATCCTTGAAGAATTAGTTTCAACAATTGCAGAACCTCGTAAGGAATTAAGTGAGTACGCACCTAAGATTGAATTAATTAAAATTGATCCTAACAAAATTAAAGTGGTTATTGGACGTGGTGGCGATCAAATCAACGCAATTATTGAAGAAACTGGCGTTAAGATTGATATCGATCAAGAAGGTAATGTAAGTATTGCTTCAACGGATGCAGCAATGATTAAACGTGCTAAATCAATTATTGAAGAGTTGACAAGAGAAATTAAAGTTGGCGAAATTTTTGATGGTACAGTAAAACGTATCGAAAAATTCGGTGCCTTTGTTGAAATCGTAAAAGGTAAAGATGGTTTAGTGCATATTTCTGAGTTGGCTAACGAACGTGTTGGCAAAGTCGAAGATATCTTAGCTCTTGGCGATAAAGTTATGGTTAAAGTAACTGAAATCGACAATCAAGGTAGAATTAATCTTTCTCGTAAAGTGCTATTAGCAAAAGAGGAAGAAACAAAAAAATAACCTAAAAATGTAAGTTGGACAAAAGTCTTAAAATAGTAGAAATCCCAAGAAATCCATTTTTTCAAATGTTGATTTCTTGGGATTTCTCATTTTTTTATTTAATTGATTTTTATCCAAAATGGTCATTTTGTCTCAGCTTTGTTTATTGATTAAATATAGCCATCTAAGCCTCTAATTGAAATTTCACCAGCAAATAAAGGGATAAGCTCGGATGAACCTTGATATTGAACTAAAAGTTGACCTTCGTCATCAATTGTTTTTGCATAGGCTAATTTTTTCTCTTTTTTAGTAAGGACATAAATTTCTTTTCCTAGTACCGCGGAATGCTCACAACAAATATCTAAGAAGGCTTTTGTTGATCCAGTTTGAATGAATTCTTGATAAAGTTTTTCAAAGTGAGTTAAAAAATCGCTAATTAAAGGATTTGGGTCGATTTCATGACCAAGTTGAATCGCTAATGAAGTAGCTTTTTCCTGCAAATCTATTGGTAAATCTTCTTTTACTAAATTAGTATTCATCCCAATTCCGACAACTACATAATGAATTTGTGTTAATTCAGCGCTCATTTCAGTTAAAATACCACAAAGCTTTTGGCCATTGATTACGATATCATTGGGCCATTTTATTTTGACAGGTAAACTATTTTTACTTGCTTCAATAAAGGCAGCAGCTACAATCTGGGTAATTAAGCTGGCACTTGTTGGGGCAATTTTTGGTGTTAAAGTAATAGAAAGAGAAACCGTTTTGCCTTTTAGGGAGTTCCAATTTCGTCCTAAACGTCCTCGCGCAGTAGTTTGTTCCTCTGCAATTAAAACGGCGCCGTCTTCTGGAAGATAATCAGCCGTCTGCTTAGCAACTGTATTTGTAGAAGAAATAGTTGGCACAATGGTTAATTTTTTTCCAATTAAGTCGGTTTGTAAGCGTTCTTGAATGGTTTCTTTCACAACTGGGGGAACTAAAAATTGATAGCCATTTTTCCCTTGTGAGTGAATAGCGTAACCTTCTTCTTTCAAGGTTTGAATGGCTTTCCAAACAGCTGTTCTTGAAACTTGCAAATCGTCACAAATTAATTGTCCAGATATTGCCTCAGGATAGGCTTTTTGAATATAGGTTAGCACCTTTTCTTTAGTAGACATGATAAAATCCTTTCTTAATCTAGCAATGAGTTGCATTTATTTTCTTTATTATACCAGATAATAGAAAGATACTTCTTAGAAAAATTCCGATACTCATTAAGAACTATGGTATGCTTAGAGAAGAATGAATTTGAAAGTGAGGAAGTTAAATGATTAAGTTAATTGCGATTGATATTGATGGTACACTTTTAACAAGCGAACATCAATTAAGTGAAAACGTTTGTTTAGCGATTCAAGCAGCGAAGAATCAGGGAGTTAAGATTGTTTTATGTACTGGTAGACCAATTGTTGGGGTTATGCCTTATTTGGAAAAACTTGGTTTAAGAGAGGCGACAGACATTGCTATTACACAAAATGGAGCGTTAGTTCAAGAAACAGCTAGTGAAAAAGTACTTTCTCATTTAACTATCGAATTAAATCAATTAAAAAAAATTGAACAATTTGCGAAAAATCAAAAGGCACAATTAACTTTTTTTGATGATCAACATATGTATAGTCTACATCCAGAACCTAGCCAATTAGTGTTGGATGATGCTAAGATTCTTCACACGGACCTACGTCAAGTAACAAGGGAAGAACTTACGGAAGAAATGCTTTTAACCAAAGCGATGTTTTTAGGAACACCACTAGAAATTGATCACTTGTTAGCTGATTTACCTACTGATTTTTTAGCGGAATTTTACTGTGTACGTAGTGTTCCATATAATTTTGAATTTTTAAACCCAGCAGCTAGTAAAGGAGAGGCATTGCGCTTATTAGCGGAATCTTTAAACTTGACTGCTGAGGAAGTAATGGCGATTGGAGATGCAGAAAATGATCGTAGTATGTTGGAATATGCAGGCAATTCAGTAGTAATGGCTAACGCTTTGCCAGAGATTCAAGCATTAGCAACGTTTGTTACTAAATCAAATGACGAGTCTGGAGTTGCTTATGCAATTGAAGAACTCGTTTTAAAAAAATAAGACTAAATGGGAAAACCTCAATAATGTATTCTATTTATTGAGGTTTTCTCGAATTTAAAGTTGATTCAGCCAACTAATCAAGTCTTGACTGATTACTTGTTGCTGTTGTTGATTAGAAATTGTTGCCTTAGAATCGCCTTTTTGATCTCCATAGCTACCAAATCCAGCGTGATTGCCACCCTCAATTGTTTTAAATTGAGTCGAAGTGGGCAAGTAAGCTTTGCTTGATTCATAACTTTCCCAATCTAGTACACCATCATTTGATCCAGTTAGGGAAAGAACAGGCAATTTACTGGTCGCTAATGTTCCCTTTTTATCGGGATAGCTTGCTAAAAAGAAGACCCCCTTTAATGAATCATCTAAATGATTATGAGCAAAACGACTGGCCATAACTCCTCCTAAAGAATGTCCACCAATCACATAATTAGTAATGGGATAATCTGCTAAGATAGTTTCAGCACGATTTTCACCTAGAACAGCAAGATTTAAAGGTTGGTGAATTAAATAAGTAGAGTAGCCTGCTTCAGCTAGTTGCTTTGCCCAGATACCGTAGCTAGCTTCATCTACTAGTGCTCCTTGATAAAAGAGAACTGAAATAGGTTTAGGCATGGATATAGGTTCAAATACTGTTACATTTTTAGTTTGGATTACTTTGATAGAATCGGTTGTTTGTAAGGTTGTTAAAGCAGCTTTACTTGGTAAATAGGTTGTTTGCATCAAAAAGTAAAAGCCACCAATTATTATGAATATAAGGACAACCAGACTACTGATTCCAACTTTATATCTAGTTTTCATAAAAAAGCTCCTTTTTAGTTTTTATTTTCTTAATCTTAACATAAAAAGTGAAGTTTGATAGGATTTATGGTAAAATATAAAATGGTAACTTTTTATAAATAAACGACATATTTTCAATGACCACATGTTCTGAAAAAGAGGACCTAACTTGACTCTTTTAAGAAATTATTTGCTAGTAATTGGAGCGATAATAAAACAGGATGAATTGAAATCAATTAGGACTACAACTTAATGTTGGTTATTTTAACTAAAAAGTGAAAACAGGAATCAATAAAAGTTAATTAAATTCAAAGGGGTTGTATGTATGAGTGGATATCATGTAGCAGTTTTAGGGGCAACTGGAGCAGTAGGCACAAAAATGCTAGAAATGTTAGAGGAGGCGACTTTTCCGATTGCTAGTGTAAAATTATTAGCGTCAAAACGTTCAGCAGGAAAAGTGTTGTCATTTAAAGGGCAAGATATTGTGATTGAAGAAACAATTCCAGATTCCTTTGTGGGAGTAGATATTGCTTTATTTAGTGCAGGAGGTTCTATTTCAAAAGAATTCGCTCCAGAAGCAGTGAAACGTGGAGCAGTTGTGATCGACAACACAAGCGCATATCGTATGGATGTAGACGTACCTTTAGTTGTGCCAGAAGTAAATGAAGCAGCTTTACACACTCATCAGGGGATTATTGCAAATCCAAACTGTTCAACGATTCAAATGATGGTTGCGTTAGAACCTGTTCGTAAAAAATATGGGTTAAGTCGTATTATTGTATCCACTTATCAAGCGGTTAGTGGGGCTGGAATCTCGGCAATTAATGAGTTAAAAGAACAAGCTCAACAAATGCTAAATGATGAACCGGTTGAAGCACATATTTTACCTGCCGGTGGAGATAAAAAACATTTTCCAATTGCATTTAATGCATTGCCACAAATCGATGTATTCAGTGATGCAGGTTACACTTACGAAGAGTGGAAAATGATGAATGAAACAAAGAAAATCATGGAAGATGAAACGATTAAAGTAGCTGCTACTTGCGTCCGTATTCCAGTAGTTTCAGGTCATTCTGAATCGGTTTATTTTGAAGTAAAAGATAATTCAGCAACTGTTTTTGGAATTAAACATGAATTGGAACACGCACCTGGCGTTATTTTGCAAGATGATCCAGAAAGTCAATTATATCCAACTGCATTAACATCTGTTGGGAAAAAAGAAACCTTTGTTGGTCGTCTACGTAAAGATTTAGATGAGGAACTGGGCTTCCATATGTGGGTTGTTTCAGACAATCTTTTAAAAGGTGCAGCTTGGAATTCAGTTGAAATTGCTGAAAGCTTACACAAATTAGATTTGGTGCGTGTGCCTAAGTAAAAGTCAGGCCTTAAAAAATGATCAAAAAAATGTGAAATAAAAGCTAAAACTTTTAATTGTGAGTTGTTGGAAATTAGATTTTCTAACAGCAATGGAAGGGATGAATGTTTTTGGAAATTCAAACGGCACAAATTATGACGGCAATGGTGACTCCTTTTAACGAAGAGGGGCAAGTTGATTTTAAACAAACAGCCAAATTGATTGATTATTTATTGAATAATGGAACAGAAGGTTTAATTGTTGGAGGAACAACAGGTGAGTCACCAACGTTAACTCACGATGAAAAGCTAGAACTTTATCGTAAAACGGTTGAATTTGTCAATGGACGCGTTCCAATTATTGCTGGAACTGGGTCATTCAATACAGCAGATACCATTACGTTTACTCAAGAAGTTGCGAAAATTGATGGGATTGATGCAGCTTTAGTTGTAGCACCTTATTATAATCGTCCTAATCAAGAAGGGTTGTATCAACATTTTAAAGCAGTTGCTGAAGCCAGTGAGTTGCCAATCATGCTTTACAATGTACCGAGTCGTACAGGTGTGACTATTGAGGTTGAAACGACAGTACGTTTATCCTTATTGAAAAATGTCATTGGTGTGAAAGAATGTGCAGGTTTAGAAGCTATGAGTGGTATTATTGAAGGGGTCAATCCTGAATTTTTAGTTTATAGTGGAGAAGATGCGTTGGCATTTCCTGCATTGTGTTTAGGTGCGTCGGGTGTAATTTCAGTGGCTAGTCATGTGATTGGCAATGAAATGTTAGAAATGTATCGTTTAGTTAATAATGGTGTGTTAGAAGATGCAGCTCGTATTTATCGTGAATTGCTACCTAAAATGGCAAGCGTCTTTAGTGTTCCTTCACCAGCACCAGTTAAAGCTGTTTTAAATCATCAAGGAATGAACGTTGGCGGTGTTCGTTTGCCTTTAGTTGAGTGTACCAAAGAAGAAGAAAATAAGATTTTAAACTGTTTAGAAATAAAATAATTAAGTAACAGAAATACTATTAGAGGTGAAAAAATGAGCGACATTAAAATTATCCCTTTGGGTGGTGTGCGTGAGAATGGAAAGAACATGTACATTGTTGAAGTGGAAGAAGAAATATTTGTCTTAGACTGTGGGCTTATGTATCCAGAAAATGACTTGTTAGGAATTGATGTTGTCATTCCTGATTTTAGTTATTTAGAGGCAAATGCAGATCGAATTACTGGAGTGTTCTTAACTCACGGTCATGCAGATGCAATTGGTGCATTGCCATACTTTTTACAAAAGTTCAACGTACCCGTTTTTGGAACAGAGTTAACCATTGCGTTAGCGAAGTTATTTGTAAAAAAAGATGCTTTAGTCAAAGATTTTAAAGATTATCATGTGATTGATGAGCAAACTGAAATTGATTTTGGAAACGCAGTTGTTAGTTTCTTTAAAACAACTCATACGATTCCAGATTCTGTTGGGATTGCTCTTAAAACCGACGAAGGCAGTATTGTCTATACAGGTGATTTTAAGTTTGATCAAAGTGCAACGCCAATGTATCAATCGAATTTTGCTAAGATTAGTGATATCGGTGAAAGCAATGTATTAGCATTATTAAGTGATTCAGCGGAGGCAGAAGGTTCTGTTGAGAATGCCAGTGATTTACAAGTTGCTGCTGAAGTTTTAGATACATTTAGAAACACAGATGGACGAATTATTGTAGCTTGTGTGGCAAGTAATATTATGCGTGTTCAACAAGTTTTAGATGCGGCGTATAAATCAAACCGTAAGATTTTTATTACTGGACGTGATTTAGAAGAGATTGTTAAAACAGCTATGAAATTAAATAAAATTCAATTGCCAAGCGAGGACTTAATTGTTTCTGTTAAAGAAATTGATAAGTATGCAGATGAAGAAATTGTTGTTTTAGAAACAGGAAATCTTGGGGAACCAATTAAGAGTCTACAAAAAATGGCGATTGGCAAACACCGTCAAGTTAATATTAAAGATGGCGATTTAGTTTATATTACAACCACAACTTCAACAGCAATGGAAACAACTGTAGCAAAAACCGAAGATATGATTTATCGTGCTGGCGGAACAGTTAAACAAATTTCAACAAATCTAAAAGCCTCTGGTCATGGAACGGGTAAAGATCTACAATTAATGATTAATTTATTAAAACCAACTTACTTTATTCCGGTTCAAGGAGAATATCGTCGTTTGGCAGCCCATGCTGATTTAGCTCATGAAGTAGGGATTTCACGTAAAAACATCTTTATTCCTGGTAAAGGAGATGTGATGGAGTATACAAAAGGTAGAATGCGGATGGCTGGTCAAGTTGATGCGGGCAATACAATGATTGACGGTATTGGCGTTGGAGATATTGGAAACATTGTTTTACGCGATCGTAAACTTTTATCTGAAGATGGAATTTTTGTAGCGGTTGTTACGATTAGTCGTAAGCAAGGGAAAATCATTTCAGGTCCAGATATTACAACTCGTGGTTTTGTCTATGTTCGTGCAAATGAAGATTTAATCAAAACCAGCAACGAGATCATTCGTAAAGTTGTTGAAGAGAACTTAAGCCGTAAAGAATTTGAATGGAGTCGCTTAAAACAAGAGATTCGTGAATCATTAAGTAAATATCTTTTTGATAAAACACGACGTCGCCCAGTGATTCTACCAATCATTATGGAGAGTAGTTTCCGTAATACAAAACGAAATAAAGAAAATTAAATTTAGTTCCCCTATTAGGAAATCATTGATTTTTTAATAGGGTTTTTTTATTTTCATTAGTATTGAATATAGTTCATACATAAACGTTTATATTGAAGGATATGGATTTAGATAAAGACGTTGTTAAAAAATTAGTATGGTTTTTATATTTATACAAATTGTATGTTTTTTTGTTAAAAAAAATCAATAAATATCTTTAGCAATTATATAATAAAACTATCAAATAAATATGAAAAAAAGAGATTTGTCAATGAGAGAGATTAAATTATTAGGTTTTATAGTATTATGTGGGCTTACTGTGGGAGGTTTCTCAAATCAGGTTTAGCAGATGAGTTGATAATATCTACTACTCCGGTCCCATCCGTAGCAACAGTAGGAATTACATTTTTTTGGAGTACCAACGGAGCAAGAATTTACTTTAGAAAGTGGGGAAACGTTCACTCTTAAAAAAGTAGTTTATAAAGAGCAAAATTATGTATTGGATCTAGATGTTTTAAATAATGCAGGAGTTAAGGCTGCACGTGTTTGGTATACTCGTGGATGATAACAGTAATATTTGGTAGCCATATACAGGTGATTTCAGAGGGGATCATGCGACTTTAACAAACCGTTACGATGAGAAAACTGTCGGATTTATCGGACTTAATTTCAACATAACGAATTTATCTGGTGGGGGGATTAAGTTATAAAATAACTTATAACTCAAAAGTTGTTCCATTTGAGGATGGCGGAAAAGATTTCGATGGATTAAAGAATTAATGATAATTAACTAGAAAATGCTAAAAAAACTAGTATGCTTATTCGTGCTAGTTTTCACTTCCTAAATATAAATTAAGAAAAATGAGTTATTTATCAAAAATAAAAGATGTACTTAATGACTAAAAGCTGATGGAACCAATTTGTCTGAAAAAAAGATTGAAAATAGTTATACAGCGTAACGACTAAGATAGACTGAAGATCGTTTGATTATCATAAATAATCTATTTATTGCGTAGAATGTATCTAATGAAGGCGGTTGAATCAGTTGATAAGTGGCTTATTTCCGATGAGACTACTTTTTCCAAACGTTATTGTAAATTAAAAAGCTTGGGACAAAACTATTTTTTAGTTTTGTCCCAAGCTTTTTGTTCTTTATTTAGTTTTTAAATCTTCAATTGAGTTAATATTTTCCATATAAGTTGGGACGACTAAACCTAATTTAGCGCCTTTAAGGTTAACGCCTAAATCTTCAATATCATCTTTGTAGTCTTGATAGAAGATACCGGCAGTATTTGGTAACCAAGCTGCAACCATAGCGTCAGCTGCATTTGTGGCAACAGAGGCCCACATTGGTTGGATTTCCATTGCTTGAATGGTAGTCTTATAGCCCATTTTTTGTAGTGCTAAGGCGACAACATTCGTTGAAGCAATTTCTGAATCCCAGGCAACATAAGTTAACTTGATAGAGTTTCCGTCAACTTTTTCTAATCCTTCTGTCCATTTATTTAATTGGTCAGGATTCTTTTTTAGCCACTCTTTAGCAGCTACTTCAGGATCAATACCATCATTCACTTGTAACATGACATCTGCCATTTCTTCAGGAGTCCAGTAAAAACGGTCTAAAATGGTATAGGCAGTGGGTTCTTCTTTTTTCAAATCCTTCCGAACAATCGTATGGATATTCTCTGCCTTTCCAAAAGCACCTTTAGGGTCATCTAGGAATTTTAAATCGTACTTTGTAAACATCCAGTGAGGTGTCCAACCAGTTACAACAATTGGACGTTTATCTTTGATAGCTTTATCTAACGTACTAGTCATTGCAGCAGTAGAACTAGGCTGCAACTGCCAATTGTCTTTGCTTAAATCATAGAGATCAATGGCTTTTTCGGCACCAGTCATAATTCCGGCACCTGCATCGATCCCAGTAATTGTATAATTAATTTGTTCACCTAATGGCGTCTTAGCATCATAAGGCTGTAGTATGGAAGCACAGCTAGCTAAAAAGAGGCTTAGGCCACCAACTAGTAGGCATAAATTCAACTTTTTCATTCTAGTGTTCCTCCTATTTGCTTCGTTTATCTTTGGTAAAGGCTTGTGTGACACGGTCTAACACAATAGCTACAATTACAATAGCTAAACCAGCCGCAAAACCATTTCCAGCATCATTACGGCCAACGGCAAAATAGACTTTTGTTCCTAAGCCCATTGTACCAATCATTGATGCAATAACGACCATTGAAAGTGATAACATCATACTTTGGTTAATTCCAGCCATAATTGTTGATTTTGCTAAGGGCAATTCGACTTTAAATAGCTTTTGCCAAGCAGTGGATCCAAAAGAATCAGCGGCTTCATCCAACTCTGTAGGTACTTCACGAATTCCTAAGTTCGTCATTCGGACTGTTGGTGGCATAGAGAAGATAACTGATGCAACAACACCAGGAACCATTCCAATGCCGAAAAAGGCAACAGCAGGGATTAGATAGACAAAGGCTGGCATTGTTTGCATAAAGTCTAAGATTGGACGAATAATTTTTTCAGCCCAACGACTTTTAGACATCCAAATTCCAAGTGGGACACCAATAATTAGTGCAATCAAGCTGCTTGTTAAAACTAAGGTTAAGGTTTGGGTCATATCACGCCAAAAACCTAAATTCCAAATAAAGAGTAGACCAACTAAACTAAAGGCGACTAACCCCCATTTTTTTCCATTGCGATTAATAAAGTAAATACCAGCCGCAACAAGTAGGATAAATAACCAAATCGGTAGGCTATCAAAAATCCATTGGAATGCTCCGGCAATACTAGCGATAATTACTGAAACAACGTTAAAAAATCCTTCAAATTGTGTTAAACCGTCAACTAATTGATCAATCCAATTAGCGATTGGTAATTTTGGAATGTTAAGCATCTTGTTCCACCTCGTTTCCTGCTAAGGCAGCTAATACAGAACCACGTATAATAATGCCACGCAATTTTTTATTTTCAACAACGGCAATTGGAACATGCATTGTTGAAACAGCATCAAGTAAGTCACCAACAGGAACATCCAGTTCTGTAGTTAGAAGATCATGATGCACAATTTTTTCTAATGAATTTTCTTTTTCTTTAATAGCTTCCAGAACTTCATTGGCATGAACAATACCCACTAATTCATTTGAACGATTGACAACAAATAAACTAGATAAGTTTTCATCTCTCATGCGTTTTAAAGCTACACGAGGGCCACTTTTTTCAAGCGAAACGGTTGCTGGTGGAATCATAACATTAGCAGCCGTTAAAACCTTTGAACGATCTACATCTTCAATAAATTTCTCAACATACTCATTTTCTGGAGTCGTTAAAATTTCTTCTGGTGTACCAGATTGAACAACAGCGCCATCGCGCATAATCATGATGCGATCACCAATTCTTAAGGCTTCATTTAAATCATGAGTAATGAAAATAATGGTTTTTTGAACATTACTTTGTAAATCTAACAATTGGTTTTGCATGTCTTTACGGTTCAATGGATCTAAAGCTGAAAAAGCTTCATCCATTAAAAGGATATCGGGATTGTTGGCTAAAGCTCTAGCTAACCCAACACGTTGCTGCATTCCACCAGATAATTGGTCGGGATATTGATCGCCGTAACCATTTAATCCAACTAAGTCTAAAGCTTCATTGGCTTTTTGGGCACGTTCGGTTTTATCTACTTTTTGAATTTCTAGACCATATTCGGCATTTTGCAAAATAGTACGATTAGGGAACAAACCAAAATTTTGAAAGACCATACTCATACTTTTACGTCTAGTTTCTCGTAAGCTTTTTTTATCCATTTTGACTAAATCTTGATCGTCTAAATAAATATCACCAGAAGTGGGTTCAATCAAGCGATTCAGTAAGCGAATTAAAGTTGATTTTCCGCTACCAGATAGCCCCATAATGACAAATATTTCTCCTTCTTCAACAGAGAAGCTAACATTGTCCACTCCGATTGTGGCACCTGTTTCTTTTAAAATTTCTTTCTTGGACTTATTGTCCTGTAGCATGGCTAATGCTTTCGTACTCTTTTTTCCGAAAACTTTGGTTAAATTTTCGACTCTAATTTTTGACAAATTAAAATCCTCCTTTATTTTTTTATTTGCTAGACGATACGAGGCAAAAGAAATGATTTTTCAGTTTATCTTACACGATGTGTTGAGTAAGCAAACATAAAATGATTGTTCTCTTTTAACTATTTCGCTAGAAAATAAAGTGCTAAATCTAATGAAAAAATACCCGTTCCAAAAGGCATGGTTTCTATTCTAACACTAAAATTAGAGAAATGAAAACAAATAGGTTTTCAAAAAAAGTGAATAAACATAAGCTTTCCTTGCCCTGATAGGCTCTACAGCAAATTAAAAAAAGTTGAAATAAATAAAAGATATCGTTTTCTTCCTTCACTTAGTTTGACTAAAATACGATAAAAAATAAAGATCTGAATCTATTTGATAAAAAATCAAAGGCTTGTTAAACTGATAAAAGAACAACTAAAAAAAGGTGGCAATTAAAATGAATAATGTGGAAAAAGAAATTGTAAAAAAAACAGAAAAATATGTTTTTGATGCGTTAATAGATGAACCAAGTGGTCATGATTGGTGGCACATTTTACGAGTAGTAAATTCCACGAAAAAAATTGCCGGAATTGAGCAAGAGATACAGAATGTGAATCTATTTATTTGCGAGATGGCAGCTTTGTTACATGATATTGCTGATGAAAAGTTAAACGAAAATGCAGTGGCAGGAGAGCAAAAAGTCAAAGATTGGCTGAAGGAAGTCGATGTAAATGAGGCAGATCAAGCTGCTATTTTAACGATTATTTTAAATATGTCTTATAAAGGTGGCACCAATAAAGTTCGGTTAAAAACGATTGAAGGGAAAATTGTACAGGATGCAGACCGTCTTGATGCACTTGGAGCAGTGGGAATTGCTAGAACATTTACTTATTCAGGACTTCATGAACGCCCGATACATGATCCACGTCGTGAAAAAGTACGTGAGCATTTGACTTTGGAAGAATATCGTTCTGGAAATGATACAGCAATTATGCATTTCTATGAAAAATTATTGAAGCTAAAAGATTTGATGCAAACAAAAACAGGAGCTCAATTGGCATTACAACGTCATCAGTATATGGCAGCTTTTTTGGCCGAATTTTATGATGAGTGGGAAGGCAAATGCTAAATGCTGTTCTGAAAGTTTGATTATAAAATTAATGCGTATAAGATTTAAAAAAAGAATAATAAAAACAATTCTAAATTATAGGGTTAATCGTTAATTTAATAATGACATCATGCTATAATAGAGTTAATCAAACAAATAAAGGAGTGGGAGCAGATGAATCAGCTTTTTTTGAGAGAAGCCGTTGTTGCCGATGGTTCCCTATTGGAACAATATGTCTTAGAAGATACGCAATTCACCTCTTTGCCAATGGATGCCATGACAAATAGCCTTTATGAAATTGAAAAACACCCAATTTTAATTTTGGAAAAAGAGTCACTTGTTGGATTTTTTATTTTACAAGTCGGAATTGGAGTCAACGTGTACACAGAAGATCAAAATGCAGTGCTTTTACGAGCCTATTCAATTGATGATCGTTTTCAAGGGAAAGGCTACGGCAAGCGGTCATTAGAAATCTTACCAGCCTATATCCAAGAGCAATTCCCAATGAGTAAAAAAGTCATTTTAGCTGTAAATCATGGCAATATCAGTGCTCAAATGTTGTATTTAAAAGCCGATTTTTATGATACGAAACGTCGAATTCATGGCGAAAAAGGGACTCAATTTATTTTTGAACGGTTTATTGAATAACTAATATTTACTTGGAGGGGATGAGTTGTTTCCAAAGAAATTACAAAAAGGTGATGAGATTCGAGTAATTGCCCCAGCAAGAAGCTTGCAGCTTATTAGCCAAGAAACTCAAAAGATAGCCCTTAATCATCTAACTCAAGAGTTGGGACTAAAGGTGACGTTTGGTTGCCATGTAAATGAACTAGATGACTTTGACTCTTCAAGTATTCAAAATCGAATTGATGATTTGCATGAAGCATTTAAAGATGAGAATGTTAAAGGCATTTTAACTGTGATTGGCGGGTTTAACTCAAATCAGCTGTTGCCTTATCTTGATTATGACTGCATTCAAAAAAATCCTAAAATTCTTTGCGGTTTTTCAGATATTACTGCATTGGCAACAGCGATTTATACTAAAACAAATCTAGTAACTTACTCAGGTATGCATTTTTCTAGTTTTGGAATGAAGAAGAATGCAACTTATCAGATTGAAGCATTTAAAAGATGTTTATTTTCTAAGAAATCGACTGTACTTCAGTCGGCTGAGTTTTGGTCAGATGATGAATGGTATCTTAGTCAAGAGGAACGACAACTTAACCAAAATGCTGGAATGAAGATTTTGACTTCTGGTTATGGTGAGGGCATATTAATTGGTGGGAATTTAGAAGTTTTAAATTTGTTACAAGGTACTGAGTATATGCCATCGCTTAAAAATTGTATTTTATTTATAGAAGATTTATCAACGCCAGAATTGTTTGATTGTAACTTGGAGTCTTTGTTGCAACAAAAAGATACAGCGACTATCAAAGGACTGGTTATAGGACGATTTCAAAATCAATTTAATATGACGGAAGATAAATTAGTGAAAATCTTAAGAAATAAACCTTTGTTAAATAAAATACCTGTTATTTATCAAGCTGATTTTGGTCATACTACACCTATTTTTACCTTTCCAATTGGTGGCACTGTAAGAATAGATACGCGTGGGGAACAAGCTGATATTATTTTGTTAGAACATTAATCAATTTGTATCAAATTCAGCACTGTTCGTTGCTAAAAGATAGAGACCAACTGAATCAATTTTCAAACAAATAAGTCAAACTAATAACCTAGTTTTAGTTTGACTTACTTTTTTTAGCTCTTAACTTTTGACTTTTTGTTAAAATCATTGTATTCTTAAGTTAACCGAAACGATTACAAGTGTAAACGAATTAAGGAGTGGAGAAAATGAAAAATGAAAAGCATGGAGAACATAATGAGATGCAGATGAGTTCTCATGAAATGAATCACCAAGACCATGAACATATGGCTGGGATGAATCATCATGAGATGGATCATGGTTCAATGCCAGGAATGGATCACATGAGTCACATGGGTAATTTAAAGCAGATGTTTGTCGTTTCTTTATTTATGGCGATTCCGATTGTTATTTTATCACCTATGATGGGAGTGACATTGCCTTTTCAATTTACATTTCCAGGCTCAGAATGGGTAGTCTTGATTTTAGCAACAGCGCTTTTTATTTACGGAGGTCGCCCGTTTTTAAGTGGGGCCAAAATGGAATTACAGGCTAAAAGTCCAGCTATGATGACTTTGATTGCCTTAGGGATTTCAGTGTCCTATATTTATAGTTTATATGCTTTTATTATGAATCAATTTGTACAATCTGGACCACATATTATGGATTTCTTTTGGGAATTGGCAACGTTAATTGTCATTATGCTATTAGGTCATTGGATTGAAATGCGAGCAGTGAGCAATGCGGGAGATGCGCTAAAAAAAATGGCAGAGTTACTGCCTAGTAAAGCAACTGTAATCATGTCTGATGGGAAAACTCATGAAGTTTCTTTATCAGATGTTAAAATGAATGATCGATTATTAGTTCGAGCTGGTGAAAAGATTCCAGCAGATGGTAAGATTGTTGAAGGACAATCAAGATTGAACGAATCAATGGTGACTGGTGAAGCAAAAGAAGTTGAAAAAGTTGTAGGAGACCAAGTTATAGGCGGCTCTGTTAACGGGAGTGGAACGCTCTCAATTCAAGTGACAGGAACCGGAGAATCTGGTTATTTGGCGCAAGTTATGCAGTTAGTTGGAAGTGCAAAAGCAGAAAAATCAAAAGTTGAATCGTTATCAGATAAAGTTGCAAAATGGTTATTCTATGTAGCACTATTTGCTGGAATCCTTGCATTTATTGTATGGTTTAGTATCACGAAGGAATTAAATACACCACTAGAACGAATGGTAACGGTCTTAATTATTGCTTGTCCCCATGCGTTAGGCTTAGCGATTCCGTTAGTGACGGCGCGTTCAACATCGATAGGTGCTAAAAATGGCTTACTGATTCGCAATCGAAATGCGTTAGAAGCAGCTAAGAAAGTCGATATTGTGTTAATGGATAAAACAGGAACTTTAACCGAAGGAAATTTTAGTGTGTATCAAGTTTCTTCGTTGGATGCAAGGTATTCAGATAAACAGATTTTAAGTTACTTTGCCGCATTGGAACAAAATTCAAATCACCCGTTAGCAGCAGGTATTTTAAAACAAGCAAAGGTAGAAAATGTTGCTATTCCACTGGCTAAACAGACTGAAAATTTAGCTGGAATTGGTTTACAAGGTGAAGTGGACAATCAAGAAATGAAAATTGTGACGGCCAATTATTTACTGAAAAAAGAAATTCAATATGATCAAGCACAGTTTAATCAGTTAGCAGAACTAGGAAATTCAATTAGTTATTTGCTGATTGACAATCAAGTCGCTGGCTTAGTTGCTCAAGGGGATCAAATCAAGGCTGGAGCAAAAGAAATGATTCAGGCATTAATACGTCAGCAGATCGAACCGATTATGTTGACTGGAGATAATAAGGCTTCGGCATTAGTTGTGGCAAAACAATTGGGAATTCAACAAGTTCATGGCGGCCTATTACCAGAAGATAAAGAAAAAATAGTGAAACAATATCGAGATGCAGGTAAAGTTGTGATGATGGTTGGAGATGGTGTTAATGATGCCCCAAGTTTAGCTAGAGCAAACGTAGGGATTGCGATTGGCGCAGGAACCGATATTGCGATTGATTCTGCAGATGTTATTTTGGTTAAAAGCGATCCAAGTGATATCTTGCATTTCTTATCATTAGCGAAAAATACAACGAGAAAAATGATTCAAAATTTATGGTGGGGAGCAGGATACAATATCTTAGCGATTCCATTAGCAGCAGGGATTTTAGCGCCTATTGGCATTATCTTAAGTCCAGCGTTAGGAGCGATCTTGATGTCATTGAGTACCGTTATTGTTGCTTTGAATGCCTTAACATTAAAAATTGATTGATTTTTAATGTGCCGATTGATGATTTAAAAACCATGATTGAACATCCAGAAAAGAGACATTAGCTGAAAGAGAAGAGTATTCGGACATTTGTTCCTATGAAAATAGTGAAGCAGCACAGGTCCTTCACTATTTCGACAATTAGTAATAAATTAAAGACAGCTAGGCAGAATTCTGATAAGTTTAATCAGAATTCTGCCTAGCTTATTTGCTTTTAAGAAGAGTGTTAACTAATTTATTTAAAATAGCGTTATGATTTTTTAGTTTTCATTATAGAAAATATATACTAGAATTTTAAATAACCATTATTATAAAAATGGGAATCTATGCCAAAAATAAAAAGTGATTAAACAGGCGCATCTAAAAAGCGACCGCCTTGAATCAAGAGATGTGCAGAACTACTTAGAGGAAAGTAACAATGAATTAACCCGTGAAAAACTGAAACTTCAACATAAATTAGCTGACGGGACATATGAAAAAAAAGTCATCCTAGCTGAAAAGGAGGAACGCCATTAGTAGTGATATGTACGTTTCAGTTTCAAAAAAACAAGCGGTTAGCGTGCGTTCCATGAGCAAAAAACAAGTACAGGATTATGAAGATGTCCAGACAGCCATTAGCGAGTTTACCTTGAAAATGAAATCAAAGGGATTGACGAAGAGCAAATAAAAGAGTTAGAAGAGTATGAGATTTATGCTAAACTAGTTTATGATGGCGAAGGCAATCCACAAGTATTTTGACAGTTGGTTAAGGATGGAAAAGGCATTGAGAATCTAGCGCTGTATCAGTACTTAAAACAAGTAGGACACCATTTATCCCTGAAAATGTTTGAATTTATCTCGTTAGACGAATGGGATAAAAAGATGAAGGCTGGTTTTTGGAATGGGGTGAATCTTGAATAGTAAAAAGTTAATTTCCTTTGCAAGAAAGGATGATAGTGCTTGTTTTGAGCTTGGAAAAGAAAATAAAGTTCAATTAATTCATGAGTTCACTGGAAGGTTTTGAACAAAGAGGTGAATGTGTGATGCATGGGACTGGGTAGAATTTGTCGTGAAAAATAGGATTAATTACAATCGGAGTGAAGAAAATGGATGGCAAAGTAAACTATACAAAATTGAATAAAGAAGTTTCACAGGCATTGCGTCATGTTCCTTGTGACTATGAGTTAGAACTAGCTAAAAATGGGTGGGTGCTAACAGACCAATTATTACGGGCGTTACATCAAACTGTTGAATGGCAAAATGTGACGATTGAAAGATTTAAACCGACAGATATCACCGAGTTGATTCAACTTTTTTATCAAACGATTGAGGAAATTAATAGCCAAGATTATTCAAAGTCTCAACTACAGGCGTGGCAAGGAAAGCATAGAGAAGATGAGCGTTCTAAACAATGGTCTGAAAAATTATGTATCAGTAAGACGTTAATTGCTCGTAATAAAAATCAAGAAATTAGTGGCTTTTTAGAGCTAGAACCTTCTGGTGAATTGAATTTGTTTTTTGTTCATGCTCGTTATCAAAGACAAGGCATTGGGCAGCTGTTGATGGAACAGTTACTCACAGAAGTAAACGATACGTCGCTAAAAAGGCTGACTGCAAATGTAAGTATTACAGCAGTGCCATTTTTTGAAGCAGTGGGATTTAAAAAAATACAGCAACAAATTGTTTCTGTTGATCACCAAGAGTTTATTAATTATCGGATGGAAAAAGAGCTAATGTAAAAATAGTCGATTCTAATAAGGCTGGCATTAAGTTAAAATAGTTGCGTTTTTTTTCACAACTAGGTATGGTTGAATAGATAAGAATAATTTATTGAAAAGAGATGACACAATGTACCTATCAATTAGTACGGACGAATTAGCTCAAAAATTAAAGACTGAACAACTAACCATTCTTGATGTTCGGGAAGAACCAATGTTTATGGCAGGTCATATTCCGGATGCGCAACATATTCCTTTCTCACAGCTTACAGATAGGATTGGGGAACTAGATGTGGCAACTGATTATTATGTTATTTGTCATTCAGGAGTTCGTTCGGTTCAAGCCTCTGATTTTCTACGTGAAAAAGGCTTTCACGTAACTAATGTTACTGGTGGAATGTCTGCTTGGACAGGGATTACAGCTGAAGAATAGTTAACTAAAATGGAAAAAGGACTTAGAATGAGGTTCACTCATACCAAGTTCTTTTTTTATGCACAATTTGGTAGAAAAAGGTGTCTATTTTTTTAAAGTATCGCTATAATAGTGAATAGAGTAAAATTAGATTAGAAAAAGTAGGTGAAGAAATGTTCGATTTTTCTTATGCAAAAATGAAACAAATTATAGTCCATTTTGTTGGGAATAAAGCTCAAGAACAAGGATATGAGCTTTCTGAAAATATTATTGATGAGCTAGATGAAGAAATGAGTGAGATTCTTCATGAGATTTTCTTGTCCTCATTTAAAGATGCTAAACTGCATCATTTTACCCACACAACAAGTTTAGATTATAACGAATCATATAACTATATGAAAGATATTTTTCAAGAGGAAACGAGTTTTTATGAAGGCTCAGAGAACTTAGTAAAACAATTGTATATGGCTTCAAGCCATCCTAATGTAAAAGCGGGTGATTTGTGGTTAATTTATATGAGTGATTGTATTATTGAGGGAGAATTAACAGATGCAATTGGTATTTTTAAGGTAGAGAATAAAGAAATTTTCTTGAAAAATAACTATGACAACAATGCCGTTTCCATTGGCTATGAAAAAGGGATTACAAAAAGTGATATTGATAAAGGCTGTATTGTCTTTAATTTGAACGAAACAGAAGGTTATCGTGCGATTGCTTTAGATCGTTTAAATCGTGATGACAGTGTTTATTGGAAACAATTATTTTTAAATATTGAAAAAATTCAGAACGATAGCTTTTTAGCAGAAAGTTTTATTAATATTTGTGCGGAATTTGTTAAAAAAGATGATGATGGAATTGTTGGAAAATCAGCATTTATTAAAGAAGCTCAAGAATATTTAGATGTTCAAGAAGAGATTAATCTAGATGATTTTGCGGATGTGCTAGTTGCAGAAGCTAAGCAAGATCAATTTAAAACAGTAGTGGAAAACTATGAAAAAAGTCATGATGTGAGCTTTCCAGATAATTTCAAATTAAATCAAGAAAATAAAGAAAAATTCAGTAAAAAAGTTAAAAATAAAATTAAAATTAATAACAATATTTCGGTTATGGTTAAAGATGTCAATAAACTACAAGAAAATGAGATTACAGAAGGTTTTGACGAAGTTGAGCAAAAACGTTATTTAAAAATTTATTTCTAAAGTAAAAAAAGTGTGAGGCTAAACGATTTTTCGTTTTGCCTCACGCTTTTTTATTTGGTTTATCCTTGTTGTAACAAATGAATGCGCAAGCCTATTTGAATACCCAACAATTCTTCTGGATTATCAAATTGAATGGCAGTAAGTTCTTTGATTTTTGAAATACGGTACGTAACAGTTTTATAGTGAACAAATATTTTGTCAGCAGTTTTTTTCAAATTTTGATTTTCATCTAAATAGATTTTTAGCGTGTTAACCCATTCAGGATAGGTTTCAATTAAAAGAATTAATTTACTAGGAATAAAAGTCGTTAATTGGTTCATGTGTTCTAGTTCCGCTAACATTCGATAAATACCTAAATCTTGATAAAATAAAACAAAATTGGTCATTTTTAACGCATAAGCTTGTTGAATGATTTTGAGGGCTTTTTGTGCTTCTGTATCTAGTTCCGCTAATTGACAAACTTCGCTGATCCCAATGGCTAATTGCAAATCATCGCCATTCCAATGAGTATGAATCGTCTCCATATGTTGCTTAAAACTATTCAGTGAGTTTGATTTAAAATAGGTATCTTCTAGAATTAAAATGATTCGATTGCTATGAATACGATAACTTAAATTTGGATAGTATTGCAAAATACGATGAATTAACTGCTGTGCTTGCTTATTTTGGCGTTTCCGTCCTTCGTAATTATCTTTTGACTGTGCTTCTTCTTGAATAAATTGCCAAATCACTACTCGGTAACATTGGTGTTCATCTAAGCCTAATAATTGTGCGTATTCAAGTCGTTGTTCCCATGTAGAACATTTTCCATAAATTAAATCATCAAATAAATCATTGAGATAATTCTGTTTTACATTGCTTACAGCTGATTGTTTAAGCATATCCAATTGCAAGGCAATCACAGCATTTTCAATTGCCATAAAATCCATTTCCAATGTTTCATGGTTGATTTCATGGATAATTAGCAGCCTGGTTGCGCCTTCATTTGGATAGATTGGAATGGCTAATTGTGAGAAGAGCTTTTCCTGGAAATTAGGATGCGAAACGAGTTTCCGCTGATAAGAAAAATTAGAGCCTCTTCGTTCTTCCAAGTTTTGTTGGTCACGAATATCGCAAAAAGTTAAACGTTTATCTGTTGTAACTAACGCAGTAAAATCTTCGGTACATAATGAAACAGGGTTGCCAATAAATTCAGCTAAGGCATGAATAATATCGATTGTAGTAGCTTGATTTAAAGCTAAGCGTGAGAAATGGTTATGAACATCGCGATAATGATGAAGCAAACGAGCTCTATGATCAAACAAAAGTTGCATTCCTTCAACTAATATGTCTGTGTAGCGAACATCATTAGAAATCTGAATTAAAGGAAACTGATACTTTTGACACCCTAAATGGATGCCTTCTGGAATATGGTCAACAAATCGTTTTGTTTTAATAATGAGTCCACTAGCTTTTAAGTCTACCAATTTTTTAATGAAGTCTATTTGCTCTTGTTCAGTGTAATCATGAAAACGATAAAGGCTACTTAATAACAATTGCCCTGGGCTACACCAATGCTCAACATCAGGTGCTTCGATAATCATAATATCTGTCACTTCATTTGCATGAATGCCAGCGGTTTCAATTAATTGCGCCTTTTTTAGCGAATCGATTGTGAGAACTTCTTTTAGTAAAATTGCCATCTAATTCACTCCTTCTCCACCATTAAAGAATAGCGAATATTTAATAGTTTGTCTAGCAAATTGATTGTCTCTATTAGATAAAAATACTTAAAAGCTTTATCGTTCAAAGCTAATGCAATTCTTCCGGTTAGCGCTTACAATAATAAGGAACTTATTAGTGTAAAAAGAAATCTATGTTTAAAAACAAGATAACTTCTTGGGGGATGGTTGTTTTATGTATGGTATTTTTTAATTTGTTCACCAACTCAAAGGATAAAAGGAGGAATTATAAATGAAAATGAAGCAATTTAAAGTAGTTATTTTAGCTACTGTTTTAATTCTCATGTTTGTACCATCAATCGTTTATGCTGCTGGAATTGAGGCGGTTAAAACACCAACAGGTTTTATGGCATTGTTAACAATCGTACCATTAATATTGGTGCTAACATTGTTATTTTTAAAAGTCGATATGATTATTGCCGGTTTGGCAGGTGGAGTCGTTGCAATGTTGCTTGGAGGTATCGGTTTAGCCGAAGCCAATCAACAATTTTTAGAAACTATTCCAACCATGCTAAGTATCACAGTTCCGATTGTGAATTCAGCAATTGCCATGGCTGTGTTTAAATCAGGAGGGTATACGGCTGCTTTAACCCTAGCAAAACGTGGGACAAAAGGAAAAGTAGAGTATGTTTCAGCCTTCATTGTTATTTTATTAGCTGCAGCTACGTATATGTCTGGTATTGGTGGCGGAAGTGCTATGGTGATTGCACCACTAGCTTTTGCTGCAGTAGGAGTAGTTCCAGAATTAATTGCAGCTATGTCATTAGCAGCTGCCGTTTCTTTTACAACCTCGCCAGCATCGTTAGAATCAAGTATTGTTTCTAAGTTAGGCGATGTAAAAGTAAGTGAATACGTTGCAACAATGCGTCCTTATTGGTTGTTTTTTGTTATTATTGCAATTGTTTTAGCCTTTGTTGGGACGAAACGACGTAAGATTGGCTTCAAAGAAGATGCTTCAGATGAATATTCAAGCTTAAGTAATGGACAGCTCTTTAAAATTACTTTACCTGCGATATTCTTATTATTTGCCGTTATTTTTGGACCAGTTGTCAATGAATTAACTGGTGTTGCAATCTTTACACCATTAGTTTATATGGTTGTTACTATTTTCTTAATCTTTGTTTGTACCAAATTCTCTTTAAATCAATCTGTAGAATCAATGGTTGATGGTTCAACTTATATTTTAACGCGTCTTTTCCAAGTAGGAATTTTCTTAGCCTTCATAAATGTCATTGCTGAAACAGGGACATTTGCTGTTATTGCAGGAGTTGCGAATCATGCACCTGCCTTTTTAGTAGTTCCGGTGGCTGTTTTAACTGGAATTCTAATTGGTATTCCAGCAGGTGCATACGTAGGCTCAGTACTAACATTAGTACTGCCAGTAGCTGTTTCATTAGGCTTCACTCCGTTAGCATTAGGGTTTGTAGCCATTGGAGTCGGTTTAGGAAGTCAAATGAGTTTTGTGAATATTACTATGCAGGCTTTATCTTCCGGATTCCAAATTCCAATTTTAGATGTAGTTAAAGGAAATATTAAATGGATTAGTTTAGCTTCAGTTTTACTTTTAGTTATTTCTTTAGTGTTTGCTTAAATAAATTCGAGAAGATAAGGAGCAATAAAAATGGATATTTTATTAAAAAAAGTACGTTTAGACGATGAATCAGAATTGCAAGATGTTGGGATTAAAGATGGCAAAATTAGTGCTATTGAAAAGGAAATCAATCAACCTGCGACAAAAATCATTGAAGCAAATGGCAAAGTATTGATTCCAGGATTTGTTGAAAGCCATATTCATTTAGATAAGGCACTAATTGCTAGCCGCAAACCAAATAAATCTGGTACTTTACAAGAAGCTATTAACGTTACTGCTGAATTAAAGCCAACCTTTACAAAGGAAGATATCTATATTCGTGCTAAGAAAGCTTTGGACATGATTATACCTCGTGGAGTAACGACTATTCGGACTCATGCTGAATTTGATCCAGCACAAGGCTTTACTGGGTTTGAAACAATTATGGCTTTAAAAAAAGAATATCAAGATTTAGTCGATATTCAAGTAGTTGCTTTTCCTCAAGAGGGAATCTTTAAAGCACCTGGTACAGAAAAAATGATGTATGAAGCAATGGAGATGGGCGCAGATGTTGTTGGAGGAATTCCTTATAACGATGCACCAGCTAATGAACACATTGATTTAGTTTTTGAGATTGCTAAGAAATACAATAAACCAATTGATTTACATCAAGATTTTAGTGATGAAGCCAATAGTCTTTCGATTGACTATTTATGCCATAAAACTATTGCTGAAGGGTATCAAGGTCGAGTTGCAGTGGGACATTTGACTGCACTTCATGCACTACCTAAAGAACAATTGGATCCAATTGTTGCTTTGATTGCTGAAGCTGGAATTAGTGTGATGGCTTTGCCGGCAACGGATTTGCATTTAGGTGCACGTAATGATACATCCAATGTTAGACGAGCTGTGACACCGATTCGCAAGCTAAGAGATGGCGGTGTCAATATGTGTATTGCAACGAACAATATACGGAATGCATTTACACCATACGGCAATGGGGATATTCTACAAACAGCGATGCTGGCAATTCCTGTGGGACATTTAGGTGGTGCAGATGATTTACCTACAGTTTTACCAATGATCACTGAAAACCCAGCTAAAGCCTTAGGATTAACCAATTATGGGATTTCAGTGGGCAATCAAGCTGATTTAGTTTTACTGGATACGTTCGTTAAACATGACGCGATTATTGATATACCGGAACGCTTATATGTCATTAAAAATGGAAAAATTACGGTAGAAACTCACAAAAAGACAATGATTTATCGTTAATTCAATGTTTAACCAAAAACTCTAAAGATTTCCAATTATTTTTAGAGTTTTTCTGACATAATCATGTCTAAGTTATTTTTTATAAAATTAACTTAAAGCAAGATTGACTTAGTTATAAAAATGGTATAGATTAATAAAAATGTTATCTAACTGATAAGTTTTTCTTTGGTATCAAAAGGGATAATATTTTGTTGTGTTATTTAATTTTTATAAGGTTACAAAAATGTCACAAAAATGTGTACAATATGTGGAGAAAAAGTGACCAAATACTATTTTTTATTGATTTGTTTAGTAGGATTGGTTATAGTTAGTTCATAGCAAAGGAACAATCTTAAGGTTACAAAATAGTAAGACAACCACGACATAATTGATTCAATAATATATATCATAGTAGAAGATACTGATCTCATTTGAGAAAGGTATCTTTTTACATTTTCAGATTATTTGATAACATTTTTTTTACTATTTAATGAACATCAAGGCGTTAGTTTGATTACTTAATGTAAGTAATGGTAAGATAGATTTAGCAAAAAGGAATTAATTTCAAAAGGGGGAGAAAGAGAATGTCGGACTTTTTTATCAATCAAGTATCAGGTGACAGTAAAATTTTGGCATATGCTGTTGATTTTGAACGAGCAACAATTACAATGACACTTCAATCAAATTTAGCAGGGAATCCTGCAGTCTATACCATTACTTTTGAAAATATGTTAACTTTTTATTTTTTAGATAGCATCAAGGATAGTATTCTTTTTCAAATTGATACATGTACTCTTCAGGATTTTATTAAGTTGAATCAAGAACTATTAATAGAAAGAAGAACACATAATTGGCCAGTTTATTACGAAACTACCGATCAGTTAATAGAATATTTAGACGATTATACGTGTTATCGTTTAGTGGCATCTTCTGGTTTAAATGGTTGGATTTTGGCTAAAAAATCTAAGGTACAGAAGGTATATTGATTGTTTTAATGAAAGAGAATAGGAATGAAGTCTGATTTTTCAGACTTTATTCCTATTTTATTTTCTAAATAGACAATCAAGCATATTTATTGTATAGCTTACAAAAAATAAGTAACATAGAATTAAATGGAATAAAGAAAGGATGAACTAATATGCAAATTGAATTTTTTCACGATGTTATTTGTAGCTTTTGCTTCCCAATGTCTTATAGAATGAGGCAACTAAAAGAAGAAATGCCGGAGATTGAGATTATCCATCGTTCTTACGCG
This sequence comes from Carnobacterium gallinarum DSM 4847, assembly GCF_000744375.1. NCBI lineage: Bacteria > Bacillati > Bacillota > Bacilli > Lactobacillales > Carnobacteriaceae > Carnobacterium > Carnobacterium gallinarum. Next base: position 93,990 of record NZ_JQLU01000004.1, read on the forward strand.
TTAGTTCAAGAACCAACAGATTTTGATACACTGTTTGGCTCAAGAGAAAATGCTAAAAAGGAAATTATGACTCATTGGAAACATGCTAATCAAAATGATGATTTACATCGATTTAATATTGAAGGTATGAAGCAACAGAATTTCTTATTTCCAACCTCGATGAACGGTTTAACCGCTGTAAAAGCTGCGGAGATTCTTAAGGGGAGTGAAGGGTATTGGGATTTATTTGATGCGCTACAGACAGCTTTATTCATGAACAATAAGAATATTGAAGAGATAGCTATTATCGAAGCAGAAGTCATAAAATTGGGATTTAATTTAGAGGAATGGCGTAGGCTATTTGCTGACGAGAAAACAGCAGAAAAAGTGCAAGAAGATATTGAATTAATAAAGCATTATGGAATCAAAGGAGCACCTTCTTTAGTTATTAATGGCAAATATGAACTATCTGGTGCACAGCCATTATTAGCTATCAAACAGGCTATACAGAGAATTAAGGAACAAGATCAAGTGACTCTACAACCGATTATTGAAGAAACAGCTGGAGGAAGTTGCCGACTAGAAGATGGTAACTATTCATGTGATTAATTTGTAGATAGATTGCTATCTTTTATTCTCTAAAAAAGAGCCTTCATCTAAAAAAGATGAAGGCTCTTTTTGTGGTTTGAGGAATTACTGAATTTTTCGGATAGAGAAAAATAACAGGAGCCCAAGGAATAAGCAGATGACGGACCAAATAACTAAATCACTGTAGCTACCTGCTCCGACAAAAACAAGTAATCCACCAATCATCTATAGAAGTAAACTAAAGAATTAGATGTGTGTAATCTTTAGTTTACTAAAACTGGATTCCTGCTAGTTCGTATAAAGTAGCAGGAATCCAGTTGAACCACCAATTTCATGTGTCTAGGGCTTCATTTTTTAATTTAAAGGAAACTCTTTTGTTAACTTATCATCACCTAAAGAGAAATTTTCTGACACTTCCACTGTTACGGGAGCTTCTTGGTCAGCTAATTTATAAGCAACTTTGACAGTGATTGTTGCACCTGGCTGAATTTCGGTCAAGCTATCTGTATAACCATCCTCTGTCATGACTGCTGTATCCAAAGCAACACCATTTTGGAACGCTTTGCTTCCAATCGCTACACTGAACATTTGATTTGTATCACTATTGTTTGTAAATTCATATTGAACCACTCCTACTGGGGTTCCTTCATAATCTTCAGCTTTAGAAAAACCTAAAATACTTACTTTGTATTTACCCAATGTTCCATTATCTGCTTCTTTTTTTGTACTTTCTGAAACAGCACTTTCTGATGAACTTGCTTTTGTTTCAGAAGATCCATTACCACACCCAACCGTTAGTAATGCTACACCTAAAATTAAACCGCTTAATAAACTTTTTTTCATTTTAACATTCTCCTTTATTATTTAGTCCGTCTTACAAGGTCATTATGCCAAATAATAAAGAAATAGTCCTATGCAAGTAGCATACTTTTAAATAAAAGAAAAAATCTATCTAGGCAGAAGATGCTAGGATAGATTTTTTATGAGAGGACTGGTTTTATTTATAGTATTCAGGAGAATAAAGCCCGCTTGTGATTTCAATAAACGTTCCGACAATGATAAACCAAACTACGATAAATAAAAGATAGCCGATAATTTTAGATGAACGTTTCGGCGAGCGAAAGAAGGGCAAACGATCTTGTACCCCTAAAAAATTAAGAAAAAAGAACAGAGGAGCTATCATCATAATTGTAAAATTAACACATTCAAGTAGCCGATCAATTGCATTACCTTTAGTTGAAGCTAAGATAATATAACATAATAGTATGAAGAGATAACCAAATAGAGCAATAATTTTTTTCCAATATATATTACTTCTAAATCCAGGGATGCGTGTGATTATTTTTGGCTTTAAACTCGAACTTTTTAATGGTTTAGTGGCTTCCTTGAAAGCAGGTTCACTAACAGAAGATGTCACTTTTTTGAGAGAAATAGGTGTAGTAGCTGTTTTTTTTGTTTCTGTTAGTAAGTCTAATTGTTCTTGAATAGCCAACTGCATTTCTTTTGCAGTTTGAAACCGTTGGGAAGGATCTAATTTGATTGCTTTTGTGATAATTGGTGCTAAATAGGGATTCGTACTTAGCTTTTTAGTAGGGTACTCATGGCTGTCGCATACATTTAGAACAACGCCTAATGAATAAAGGTCGCTCCGTTCATCTGTTTCTGCAAATCCAAAATGCTCTGGGGCAGCATATCCCATTGTCCCTAGATTAACAGTATCCTGTTCTTTTTTTCCATCGTAGAGACGGACGGCATCAAAATCAATTAGCTTAATGACTTGGTCGTTAGAAATCATAATATTGGTTAGTTTAATGTCACGATGAATAATGTTTCGTTCATGTAAAACCATTAGAGCTTGAGTGACACTGCTTGCAATATTCAAAATTTCTTTGGTTGTAATGGAGGTCGATTGTTGAGTAAGCATATATTCTTTCAGATTTTTTCCATGAATAAATTCTTCATAGACCCAAAGTTCATTTTCTAATGGAATTATTTCTTGTAATCTAGGTAAATTTGGATGGTTGATTTGTTGTAATTTTTTTAATTTGTCTAACAAATCTAATGTATATATTTTTTTTACAAAAAACTCTTTTGTTTGGTTATGTCGGACAAGAATCGGTCCGTTTTCTTTATTTGTCAAAGTTTCTATTTCTTTATAGTGATTCTCAATCATGCTCCAGCTCCTTATTTTTACTCACATTCTACATTATAGCAAATCTAGTAATAAATAAAAGTACCTGTAGAAATCGAATAAAGAAGCGATAAAGTGGTATACTATTAAGTGAAACTAGTTGGAGGGGACTTAATTTGTTGGAAAAAGATACGGAACATTTAATGAATCAAATAAAAGCAGCTGATGATTTTGCTATGTTATTTGACGAACATCAATCTTATTTAATTAATGAAGATATAAAAGATTACTTAGCCAATCTACTAACGCTTAAAAAATGTAAAAAAATTACTGTGATTCGTTCTGCTGGGATTTCAGAAGTTACTGGTTATCAGTACTTTGATGGGAAACGTCGACCTTCTAGGGAAAAAGCAGTGGCTTTGGCTATCGGCTTTCAACTGACTGTGGAAGAAACCAATGAGTTATTGAAAAAAAATGGTTATGCCCAATTGTATCCAAAGCATCATTGGGATGCCATTGTTATTTATGGAATTAGTCATAGCTATCTATTATTGGAAATTGACGAATTATTATTTGAAGCGGACTTGCCAACTTTTTCTGAAAGTTAACAGAAATAATCGTAGAGATGAAGAAGGCTGTTTGTGTATTATAAGATTCAGTAAACTGTTTCAAAATGTGAGACTCACTTTAAAGATAACGTGTGAAATAATACAAAAAAAGTAGATTGTAGCAAATTAGCTGAATTTTTTTAAGGACAAATAACAGACTTAAATTCAGTGAATTCGGTGATGTAATAGGTAAATATCAAATTAAAAGAAGAGGACTATTTGACAATTTAAAACATGGCTGTTAAACTGTAACAGTAATCAAAGATTACACTAATTAAATAGAACAACCATCACAAAGGGGTGCTGTTTTCAGCTGAGATTGAATCTTTGATTCTAACCCTTAGAACCTGTTCGTTAGTACGAGCGTAGGGATTGTGACGGGGCAAAGTATTATTAACTAAAATAATTCGAGCTCCTCCTTTGTTGTGTGGCCCTGTTCTACACACAAGGAGGAGTTTTTTTTGTTAAATAAAAATTTAGGTGTTTGGATTGAAGGGACGATTATGGCTGCTTTAGCTATGGCGTTATCTTTTATTCCGTTGGAAATCGGTTCTAGTTTTTCAATTTCACTAGGGATGATTCCGTTAGTATTATATAGTTTTAGACGAGGCTTTTTACCTGGTTTTGTCGCTGGATTTCTCTGGGGTGTCTTACATTTTCTATTAGGGAAGGTCTATTTTTTAAGTGTTCCGCAAGTTTTAATAGAGTATTTAATTGCTTTTGCTTTCACAGGTTTTTCAGGTATTTTTGCAAAACAAGTGCAGCAAGCGGTTCAGGGACAAAAAAAATGGTTCAAATGGATTCTAATTGGTACGTTAGTCGGAACAGTGGCACGTTACTTCTGGCATTTTATTGCTGGAATGATTTTCTGGGGAGATTACGCTTTTGGTGGCATGAGCCCATTTGTCTTTTCTTTAGTGATGAACGGAGCTAGTGGATTAGCATCAGCTGCAGTAACACTAGGCGTTTTAGCTATTCTTGCTCCGAAGATGCCTGAATTATTTATTCCAAAAAACAGTCCTTTTCTATTAACTACAGAAGAATCGTCTGTTTCCAATTCTAAATAAAAAAATTGCTTAAAATAGGCCAATATTTGGTTTTGTTTTAAGCTCTTTTTATGTTTGTTTCTTATTTAAATAATAATTGTGGCATATTTGGAACCTTCATAGTAGAATAAATAGGTATCGTTACATTAAAAGGAGGCTTTCATGAGTACATTTATGTGGGTTGTAAACGCAATTTTTATTCTTAATATTATTTTGGCAGTAGTGACTGTATTTCGTGAGAAGCGTGATATAGCAGCTACTTGGGCATGGTTATTAGTGTTAGTTTTATTGCCAATTATTGGATTTATCATTTATCTCTTTTTTGGGAAAAAAATCTCAAGAGAAAAGATTTTTGACATCAAAACGCAAGAAAGTATTGGGATGAAAGAGTTAGTTATTGCTCAAAAAGAAATGCTATTGGATGATGAATTACTATCTAGTAAGCAATCAACAGAGAATACAAAAGAAATCGCTAGTCTATTTTTAGAAAGCGATGAGTCTATTGTGACTAAAGGAAATAAAATTGACCTATTTATTGATGGTAATAAGAAATTTGATTCTTTGATTCACGATATTCAGCAAGCGCAACATCATGTGCATATGTTATATTATACGATTCATCAAGATGATTTAGGCAAACGTATTTTGGCAGCTTTAGAAGAACGTGCAGCAGCAGGTGTTGAAGTGTTGGTAATTTATGATGCTATGGGTTCAAGATCAACAAAACATCGCTTTTTTAATCACTTAGAAAGTCTAGGTGGTAGGGCGGAGCCATTCTTTGGCTCTCATTGGACCATTATCAATTTACGTCTAAATTATCGGAATCATCGAAAGATTGTTGTGATTGATGGGAAAATTGGTTATGTTGGTGGATTTAATGTTGGTGATGAATATTTAGGCAAAGATAAAAAGTTTGGTTATTGGCGTGATACTCATTTACGAATTCAAGGAAATGCAGTATTGGCTTTGCAAAGTCGCTTTATTATGGATTGGAATGCAGCAGTAGATAAGCATCGTCTTGACTATCAAGAGGAGTATTTTCCAATCATTCCAAACAAGGGCAAGTCCAATATGCAAATCGTTTCGAGTGGTCCAGATTCAGAACAACAACAGATTAAAAAAGGCTATATCAAAATGATTAGTATGGCGAAAAAATCAATTTATATTCAATCTCCTTACTTTATTCCAGATGATAGTGTTCTTGATGCGATTACAATTGCAGCAATGTCAGGTATTGATGTACGGATTATGATTCCTAATAAACCGGATCATCCTTTTGTTTATCGAGCGACTACTTATTATGCAGGTGAGATGGTTGCAGCTGGTGCGAAAGTCTATATCTATGACAATGGTTTCTTACATGCTAAGACCGTTGTGATTGATGGTGAGGTTGCGTCAGTTGGAACGGCAAACTTTGATTTTAGGAGTTTTAAATTAAATTTTGAAGTGAATGCCTTTATTTATGACCCAGCCATTGCTCAACAATTACAAAAAATCTACGAAGATGATATTAAAAAATGTTATTTATTAACTGAGGAAATAATAGAAAATCAATCCAGTTGGATGAAGTTTAAACAAGAATTTTCCCGATTGTTATCCCCAATTTTATAGAAAAAAAAGCAACTCCTGTTAGTTTTAATAGGAGTTGCTTTTTCTATAGTGAAGAGTGGTTTTTAAGCATCTCATCTTGTATCGTAGAAAAAGGATTTCTAGTAGGTTTTAAAGTTAAGAGAAAAAGTAATTTTCCATTTTTTTAACAAAATAAAGCCAAATTTTGAAAAGATTTAAAAATAAGTAAAAACCTTATGTATAGGAGTAGAGTAGTCCTTTTTTTTCATTAATTAGGCATTTTTTAAACATGAAATTTGAAATCTAATCGGTTTTCAGGGATAATAGATAACAAGATGATTAAATTTGTATTAATTTTTTACAAATAAAATTTATGTCAATGGGGTGAATGTTTTGTTAGAATTTAAAAATGTTTCAAAAGTTTATAAAGGTGGGAAAAAAGCTGTTGACAATGTAAATTTAACTTTTGAAAAAGGAGAGTTTATTGCATTTATTGGAACCAGTGGGAGTGGAAAAACTACCACTATGAGAATGATTAATCGAATGATTGAACCAACCTCTGGACAAATTCTAATCAATGGAGAGGACATTACTAAAAAAGACCCAGTTGAATTACGCCGTCAGATTGGTTATGTTATTCAACAAATTGGTCTGATGCCACATATGACGATTCGAGAAAATATTGTGATGGTGCCTAAGTTACTTAAATGGCCAGATGAAAAGCGCCAAGAAATTGCGAATCGTTTAATTAAGTTAGTTGATTTACCAGATGAATTTTTGGATCGCTATCCTTCTGAATTATCAGGTGGACAACAGCAGAGAATTGGAGTAGTTCGAGCGCTAGCAGCGGATCAAGATATCATATTAATGGATGAACCATTTGGTGCACTAGATCCGATTACACGAGATGCGTTACAAGATTTAGTAAAAGAATTGCAACAAGAAATGGGACGGACGATTATTTTTGTTACCCATGATATGGATGAAGCATTAAAACTTGCTGATCGGATTGTGATTATGCGAGAGGGTCGTGTGATTCAGTTTGATACACCAGATAATATTTTACGCGAGCCAGCAGATAAGTTTGTTGAGGAATTCATTGGACATGAACGGTTGATTCAAGCACGACCAAATATTCAAACAGTTGAGCAAGTAATGCTTAAAACGCCAATCTCAATTACACCTGGGAAATCACTTACCGATGCGATTCGATTGATGCGAGATAAACGGGTTGATACGTTATTAGTTACAGATGATGCTGGTGTATTAAAAGGATATATTGATATTGAAAGTATTGATTATAATCATAAAACAGCAACCAGTGTTGGAGATATTATGAATAAAAGTGCTTTCTTTGTAAGAAAAGATTCTTTACTACGAGATACTGTGCGTCGTATTTTAAAACGTGGCTTAAAATATGTACCAGTTGTTGATGAAAAAGAGCATTTGGTTGGAATTGTCACTCGTGCCAGTCTAGTTGATGTGGTGTATGACACAATCTGGGGTGAAGAAGAAGTCGATGAAGTGTCCTCAACACCAGAAGTTAGTCAACAACTTGAAGTGGAACCAGCAGAATTAACCAACGAAAGCAAAGAGTAGAGAGGGGAACTAAAAATGATGAATTTTTTTAATACCTATGGCTCTGATCTATTGCTTAAAACTGGAGAACACATCTATATTTCAGCAGTAGCTTTAGGGCTAGGGATTATTGTTGCCGTACCATTGGGAATTATTTTAACGAGAACAACAAAAATTGCTTCTATTGTAATTGGTTTAGCCAGTGTATTACAAACAGTCCCATCGCTAGCATTATTAGCTTTAATGATTCCGTTTTTAGGAATTGGAAAAACACCAGCGATTGTCGCACTCTTTATCTATTCTTTATTGCCAATTTTACGCAATACGTATTTAGGAATAAAAGGTGTCGATCCGAATTTAAAAGATGCAGCTAAAGGAATGGGTATGACCAATATCCAGTCGATTATAATGGTTGAGTTGCCTTTAGCGGGACCAGTAATTATGGCTGGAATCCGTCTAGGTGCAGTTTATGTCATTGCTTGGGCAACGTTAGCATCTTATATTGGCGCGGGCGGATTAGGGGATTTCATTTTCAATGGTTTAAATTTATACAAACCTGAATTGATTATTGGTGGTACAATTCCAGTAACTATTTTAGCATTATTAGCTGACTTTTTACTTGGAAAACTAGAAAATTGGTTAACCCCATTAGCATTAAAAACAAATGAATAGGAGGCTTACCAAAATGAACACAATGAAAAAATTCAAGAGCATTGTGACCCTTGTTCTGGTGGTCCTTGTTCTAAGTAGTTGTGGTTTACCAGGGTTAGGTAGTGGATCAAAAGAAGCTATTAAAGTAACGGGTGGAGTCACAACTGAAACACAAATTTTAGCTGGAATTGTTAAAGGAATGATTGAACATTATACGGATCAAAAGGTAGAAGTAATTAATAATCTAGGTTCGACTACAATTAACCATCAAGCGATGTTAAATGGAGATGCAAATATCTCAGCAGCACGTTATACAGGAACGGATTTAACGTCTATCCTGCAACTACCGGCTGAGAAAGATCCAAAGAAAACGTTAGAAATCGTTCAAAAAGAATTCAAAAAACGGTTTGATCAAAAATATTATCCTTCTTATGGTTTTGCCAATACCTATGCTTTTATGGTGACCAAAGAAACGGCAGAAAAATACAATTTGAAAAAAATTAGTGATTTTAAAGCTGTTGCTAACCAACTAGAAGCTGGAGTCGATACGTCTTGGTTAGAAAAAGAAGGCGATGGTTATAAAGCATTTAAAGAAGATTATGGCTTTGACTTTAAACGAGTGTATCCAATGCAGATTGGTCTCGTTTATGATGCCTTAGCTGCTGGTAAAATGGATGCAGTTTTAGGATACTCAACAGATGGACGGATTGCTAGCTATGATTTAGTAGTGTTGGAAGATGATTTAAAATTCTTCCCACCTTATGATGCTAGTCCTGTTGCAAGTTATGATATTCTAAAGGCTTATCCAGAAATTGATAAAGTCTTAACAAAGCTTGAAGGTACAATTTCAACAGAAACAATGCAAAAATTAAATTATAAATCAGATAATGATTTAGTTGAACCAGAGATTGTTGCAGAGGATTTCTTAAAAGAACACAATTATTTTGAAAAGGAGGGCGATAATTAATGGACAAGATGAATATTCTTCAACAATTGATGTATTATTTTAATCAGAATGGTTCTTATGTCTTTAGCCAATTTATGCGCCACTTTTTAATTTCAATTTATGGTGTGTTATTTGCAGCAATTATTGGAATTCCATTAGGGATTTGGATTGCTAGACATGTAAAAATGTCTAACTGGGTTATTGGAGCAGCCAATGTGATTCAAACGGTTCCTTCGCTAGCAATGTTGTCGATTTTAATGTTAGGGTTAGGATTAGGCGTAAGTACTGTAATTGTAACAGTATTTTTGTATTCATTGTTGCCAATTATTAAAAATACCTATACAGGTTTGCGGAGTGTCGATCGTAATATTTTAGATTCCGGTAAAGGTATGGGAATGACCAAGTTTCAGATTCTCTACATGGTTGAATTGCCTTTAGCTATGTCAGTCATTATGGCTGGGATTCGCAATGCTTTAGTTGTCGCAATTGGGATTACTGCAATTGGTTCATTTATTGGAGCTGGCGGGTTAGGGGATATTATTATTCGTGGAACCAACGCAACAGATGGAACAGCCATTATTCTTGCTGGAGCATTACCGACTGCAGCAATGGCTATTATCAGTGATCTATTCTTAGGATTCTTAGAACGCAAATTAGATCCAGTTCGCTCAAGTAAATAATAGAGTAGGATTTCTAGCCGTAATGGGTTAGAAATCCTTTTTTTCTTTAAAATAACGATATCCTTTTTAATCCGAATTTGATAAAATAATGATATCTTTTAATAAGACAAAAAAGGGGGGGATATAGTGTCCAATCAAGAATTCTACCAACAAGTCAGTCAAGGAACTATCGTGGGAGATCAATCTACACTAGCTGCTTTCTTGCCAAATGAGCAAACAATGGAGCAATTAGAAAAAAGATTTACTAAAAATTCCGAATTTAGTTTAATTGAGTGGCTAAGTGAAGAGGATGAATGTGCAGAAGTGAAATTTATGTATCAAGAAGAGGTTTATTCTTTTTTAGTGAAGCTTAATTCAGAGGTGGAACAATTTGAATTTGAGTACATGCAAAAAACAGAACCATTTTCGGAAGCAATCTATCAAGCTGCAAATCAAGCTCCAATGGAATTATATGTTGGTACCATTTTTGGGAGAAATATTTTGACAGATTATCTGTTGCAGTTAAAGTTACTTTATACTTTGGCTCCAGATTTAATTATTGGACGAGATGTATCTGCTGCGAACAAGCTTTTCTCTAACGACTGGTTGGCTTTTCAAACTGAATCCGATTTGTTGCCAGAAATTGGAAGTTTATATACGATTCATGCAGTTTATGATTCAAAAAATTCAGCCAATCAAGAACCAGATCACTATTGGTTCCATACTCATGGGTTGACACGTTGTAGATTAACTGAACTAGAATTGATTATTCCCAATAAGTTAGACTCTACTTATGGGATTGAGGATTTGTTTGGTGCGTTTGTGAATAGATGTATCAACCAAGAGGAAATGAATTTTCAAACACCCTTATCTTGTATTCAAACTTCTAACTATTTGATTTCTTGTATTCCAGTTCCATGGGAAGAAGGATTAAGCTACGTTGGCAAGAAAATCCCTTTACAACAACTGTGGAATGTTGAAACTGCGGACTTTAGTACACCAATTGAACCAAATGGTCGGTTTTTAGGTGATCTTGCTGATCGTGATGAGTATCATTCTGGTCCTTCCAGCTTAATATTTGGCATATTTGGTGGAGAAGAGGTTGACCATTTTGAAACGATTTTTAATGGATTTTTGGATCAGCAATCTATCATGACCTTGAAGTCAGATAAAGAAACAGCTCAATTAATCTTAAAAGCTAAAAAACGTTGGGTTTATTTTGAAAACTTATTTAATCAATATCATGAGGAACCAGTGAAATCAGGTTTATTTAGTGGGTTATTTAAGAAAAAGACAGAGCCTGAATGGCAGTTTATTATAAAATGTGGGATTCGTTTTGGTAAGGGAGAAAATGAATGTGAGCATATGTGGTTTGAGCCAATCAGCTTAAACGGTGACACGATAGAAGCAAAATTAATTGTGACGCCCTTTTATGTAGAGACAATGAAGGAAAATGGCATCTATCAAATCTCAATGGAAGATTTAACTGACTGGATAGTTTCAAAACTTCATGGAGCATCCTATAAACCAGATACAATTTATCAAGCATTTTTAAAATAAAAACCACATCTCATTTAGAAATAAATGAGATGTGGTTTTTATTAATTAGCTAAACGAATATAACGAATATCTTCAAAGGCAATCATATGAACGGTATTATCAGTCTTACTTTCAAGAATGACACGATTTTGTTCACGTGGTGAATAACGTAATAAACCAGTCTGTTCATTAATAGCAAGAATGTGTTTTGTTTTATTTATTTGAACCGTAATTGGTTTTCTTTGTTCAAAAGCTTGATTAAGGAATAAGTGAATTTGACTTTCGGGCATTTGTGGCAACACTTTTAATGTATGAGTAGCAGCAGTTCCTACTTGAAATTTCTTTTGTAGAAAGCTTAAAGTGCGGTTTTGTTTTTCAGCGAAATAATTTTCCATTTGTTAAAACCTCCGAACGTTTGTTTGTATATCTTATTATACGAACAAACGTTCAGTTTTGCAAGCTTTTTTATTTATTTTTTAAGAACAGTGTATTTTAAAGGGAAAACATGCAATAATAAGTAAGAGAATAAGAAGGTTATAAGGAGTTGTTAGAATGAGTTATCAAATTTTTACCGATTCATGCTCGGATTTACCCTTAGATTTCGTTGAGCAGCAGAAAATTGCTATTATAAGTATGATTATTACCATCGACGGAAAAGAATATATTGACGATTTAGGAAAAACATTTGACAGAGCTAATTTTTTTGAGCAATTAAAAGAAGGCAAACAAGCAGCTACTTCCCAAATAAATATTGGTACTTATTATGAAGCGTTTAAACCGTATGTTGAAAAAGGTGAGCCAATTTTATATTTAGCTTTTTCTTCTAGCTTAAGTGGTTCATATAACAATGCTCTTTCAGCTGTCCAAATGTTAAAAGACGCTTATGAAACGGTAGATATTACAGTTATTGATACAAAAGCAGCTTGTTTAGGAGAAGGCTTGTTAGTGTATCAAGCAGCTTTGTTAAAAGAACAAGGAAAGAGCTTGACAGAAGTAGCAGAATGGGTTGAAAGTCATAAGATGAAACTTCATTCTTGGGTGACGGTAGATGATTTGAAACATCTAGAGCGTGGTGGACGTATTTCATCTGTAGCAGCAACTATGGGATCCTTACTTAATGTAAAACCAATCATTATTGTGAATCGTGAAGGTAGTCTTGAGCCGATTGCTAAGGTACGTGGACGGAAAAAATCTTTACATTATTTAGTGAATAAAACGGTTGAAGGTCTACGAAACGACGCTGAACAAACGATTATTATCGGACATGTAGGCGTACCAGATGAGGCTGAAGCTATAAAAAAAGCATTATTAGAACAAGTTCAGGTGAAAGAAATTCTGATTTATTCATATGGTCCAACCATTGCGACGCATACTGGTTTTGGATCAGTAGCAGTTTTTTCATTTGGAGAAGAACGAATTTAATCTCTATAAAATCTAGTGAACTCCATTTTTTAAATGTTGATTTTACTAGATTTTTAATTTTTAAAGTCGATTGCAGAAACATTTTCTATACTATGTGTAAAATAGAAAAAAATTTTATTAAATTAGCAATCTTTTATAAAAAAATAACTTGAATTGGAAAATCTTGGAATGAGTGTGTACACTAGCAGATAGTTCATTGGATGTTGAATAGTATTTTGAAGCGATATCTTTGTTTTTTATAAATTACAAGACTACAGCTTAATGTGTATATAAATAGAGTCTGCTGTTAGAGTTTTTTTGTGATAGACTATTTATATGTTATTTAACTAGTTGTGTTAATTTTTAAGGATTAGACTTGTAGCATAATAGTGAAAGCGCTATACTTAAGAAGCACAAAATTAGTGATAGGAGGATTAGGGATGTATCAAGCAGATCAGAATCGATATCAGGACATGATCTACAATCGAGTAGGAACGAGTGGGTTAAAATTACCTGCTATTTCATTAGGTATGTGGCACAATTTCGGTGATGTTGATTTATTTGAAAATAGTCGAGAGATGGTCCGCAGTTCATTTGATTTAGGCATTACGCATTTTGACTTAGCCAATAATTATGGACCACCAGCAGGTAGTGCAGAAGAAAATTTTGGTCGGATTTTAGCTAAAGATTTCAAACCATATCGTGACGAACTAGTTATTTCCAGTAAGGCTGGTTATCATATGTGGGAGGGACCTTATGGTGAATGGGGATCTAAAAAGAGTTTAACTGCAAGTATCGATCAGAGTTTAAAACGACTTGGTTTAGATTATGTCGATATTTTTTATTCTCATCGTCCAGATCCAGATACGCCTTTTGAAGAAACGGCACAAGCTTTAGATTTAATGGTTCGTCAAGGGAAAGCACTTTATATTGGCGTGTCTAATTACACTGCTCAGCAAACTATAGAGATTAGTCAGATTTTTAGAGAGCTAAAGACGCCTTTTATTATTCATCAACCTACGTATAATATGTACAATCGTTGGATTGAGGATGAATTGCAGGATATCTTGATCACAGAAGGGTTGGGTTCTATTGTGTTTAGTCCTTTAGCACAAGGACAGTTAACAAATCGTTATCTAGAAGGAATACCTAAAGATTCCCGGGCCGGCCGTTCCTCAAGCCCCTTTTTGGATGAAATATCGGTTCAAGCCAATTTGGAAAAATCTCGTGCTTTAAATGAGCTTGCGTTGAATCGTGGTCAGACGTTAGCTGAAATGGCTGTTGCTTGGCTTTTAAGAGATGGGAAAGTGACTAGTGTTTTAATTGGTGCTAGTCGTGTAAGTCAGATTGAAGATAATGTGAAAGCATTGAAGAATCTAAGTTTTTCTTTAAATGAACTAGCTGAAATCGAAGCAATCCTTGCCAGAAGATAATCGTCAATTCTAGTGTTTTTAATAATTGTTACCCCTATAATGAAGAAAACTAATCTGAATTTTTTACTAGGACAACTTAAATGAAGAGGAATTGACAAGGGATTTTAAGTATGGTAAATTTAGATTAACTTAATGTAAAAAACGGTTGGGCGCAGGCTTTCAAGGTATATTCTTCAGGGGTGAGGAGAATACATTGGTAGTCTGCGCTCTTTTTTTGCATTTTTATAACGGTGGAGGTGAGTTTATGACAGGCGAAACAATTCAGTTTGTAAAAGAAGCCGAAGAACAAGGCAGTAAAATCGAAGAACTTGGTCAAATTAAAAAACAACAAATTTTGGATGAAGCCCAAGAAGAGTTGCGTCTCAAAGAAGTGGCAGTACAAGATTCTTTGGAGAACTACAAAAACCAGCAACAATTAGCTTATCAAAAAAAATTAATAGAAGATCAGGCTCAATTAACAGCAGAATTAAATCAAACCTTAGAAGAAATTACCCAACAAGTAACAACAAGAAAAACTGAGGTGGTTGAAGATATTGTAAGGGAGGTTATCCGTCAGTATGGCCATCGCTAAGATGAAAAAAATAACAATTATTGCCAAGCATTCTGAGAAAGAAACAGTATTAAAAACTGTACAAGAATTACAAAAGATGGAACTAGTTGATTTAGAAACTCTAGAAGAAAAATCCGAGCTTCTTACTTATTATCAAAGAGATGATCGAAGAGTTAACCGTAAAGAATTGGAAGAAAAATTACGACTAATTCAAGAAACACAAGCATATTTACAAGCTTTTCTACCAATAAAAGGTGGTATGAAAAAGTTAAAAGAAGGTCGTAAAAGTTATACGTTAGTTGAACTGGAACAACGAATCGAAAAGAGTTCCATTCTAACTGTCTGTGAAGAAATTAAAACAATTGAAATTGAATTGCGAGAATTGGATCAGTTACGTAAACGACAAAATGAAGCAGAAAGCTTTTTAAAAAAATGGCAGAAGTTAGGTTTTTCACCTAAAAATGTAGACGATTTTCGCTATTTTGTCATTAAGGTAGGAACGGTTTCAATTGATAGTGGACTGAGTTTAAAATTAGCTATTGCGCAACAAAAAAATAGTTATTTTGAAGAAGTTTATCAAACACGAGATGAACTAGGTTGCATGATTGTTGTAGATGAAAAAGATCTTGAAGCAATCGAAAAAATTCTTCACCATCATCATTTCATGTCATTAAAGTATGGTTATAAGTTGGCACCAAAGGAAGAATTAGTAAAACTTCAAACCGAAAGT
This sequence comes from Carnobacterium gallinarum DSM 4847, assembly GCF_000744375.1. Classification (NCBI taxonomy): domain Bacteria; kingdom Bacillati; phylum Bacillota; class Bacilli; order Lactobacillales; family Carnobacteriaceae; genus Carnobacterium; species Carnobacterium gallinarum. Next base: position 109,398 of record NZ_JQLU01000004.1, read on the forward strand.
GCCGAACTGATTCAGCGACAAAATGAATTGAAAAAGCAAATTGAAGGCTACCAAGATCAAGTTGATTTATTGCAGCTTGGCGAAGAATATTATGGGAATTTAGTGCAACGAGAAATTGCCCAATCTTTATTAATGAACGGAACTCGGTTATTTATTCTAAACGGTTGGCTTGAAGAGGCTGAAATATCTGAATTAATTGAGTATCTAAAACAAGATGTACCAGAAGATAGTTTTGTAATCATGGATGATGAAATTCAAGAAACTGAAGTTCCCCATGTTCCAACAGTTTTGAAAAATAATCCAGTAGTGGCACCGTTTGAAACGTTAACGGAAATGTACAGTATGCCTAAATACGATGATGTTGATCCGACACCACTATTAATGCCGTTTTATATGGTATTCTTTGGAATGATGGTTGCAGATGTTGGGTATGGTTTGATTTTGTTACTTGCAACGTTAGCTGCCCAAAAACTATTTAACTTAGATAAGGGCCTACGAAAAAATATGCGCTTCTTCTATTTACTATCTTATCCAACTATTATTTGGGGCTTAATCTATGGTTCATTCTTTGGGTATGCCTTACCATTCAATGTATTGAATCCGCAAAAAGATGTAAATGCTATTCTAATTACATCGGTAGTTTTTGGATTTATTCAATTACTCTTTGGTTTATGTATCAATGGAACGATACTCATACGCAAGAAAAAACCAATTGAAGGGTATGTCGAATCATTTTCTTGGGTTGGAATTCTTGGGGGGATTGGTTTAATTGTACTAGGCATGTTAGTCTTTAACCAATCTATCATTACCTTAGCTGGAAGTGTGCTAGTGGGGATTAATGTAGTAGGACTGTTAGTTTTTTCTGCGGTTCAGTCTGAGAATAAGCTTTTAGGTTTTGGTGGTGGACTTTATGCACTTTATGGCATCACTGGTTATGTGGGAGATTTAGTTAGTTACACGCGTTTAATGGCGTTAGGTATTGCTGGGGGAAGTATCGCCCAAGCTTTTAATTTAATTATTGATTTGTTTCCACCAGTGGGTAAGTTTACGATTGGACTTGTACTGTTTGCTTTATTGCATGCCATTAATATTTTCTTGAGTTTTTTAAGTGCTTATGTTCATGGCGCACGTTTACAGTATGTAGAATTTTTCGGTAAGTTTTATCAAGGTGGCGGTAGAGGGCTTAAACCGTTTAAAACATTTGAAAAACATATTTATTTAAAGAAACGCAACAGTGTGAAAACAGAAGTAAAAAAATAAATTTTTTTAATGGAGGAAATACAACAAATGACAAATTGGTTAGGTTTTTTAACAGAGAATAACGGTGGAATTGTGTTTGCTAGTTTAGGGATGGCGATTGCTATGATTTTTGCAGGAATTGGATCTGCTAAAGGGGTTGGGATGACAGGTGAGGCAGCAGCAGCACTATTGACAGAACAACCAGAAAAATTTGGTCAATCATTGATTTTACAACTATTACCAGGAACACAGGGATTATATGGATTCGTTATTGCTTTTATGATCTTTATTAATGCAGATATGGATATCTCTTTAAGCAAAGGACTATTTTTCTTAATTGCCTCATTACCAGTTGCTTTTACAGGTTTATTTTCTGGGATTGCTCAAGGACGTGTTGCTACAGCTGGAATCCAGATTTTAGCTAAACGCCCAGAGCATGTGATGAAGGGTGTTATCTACGCAGCGATGGTAGAAACATATGCAATTTTAGGGTTTGTAATTTCATTTATCCTAGTCTTTAAATAAGAAAGTAGGAGGGTAAATCGATGTCAGATTTGAAAAAATTAACAAGCCAAATGATAGAACGAGTTGAGGCTGAGGTGGCAAAAGAGCTAGTGGAAACACGTTCGCAAGCAGAGATTATTGTCTTAAATGGCGAACATCAGATAGAGGAAATGCAAAAAGTACAACAGCAAAAAATTGCTGAAGAGCAGTTGCAAGACTATCAATTGCAATTAAATGCTTATAAAGTGAAATTACGCAATCAATTGCTGGCGGAAAAACAACAAATTTTAAGTGACTGTTTTAAGGCGGCTTTAGCTGAAATGAGTCACTGGAATACAGCTGATTTTCAACAGTTTGTGGAAGGTGTCTTGCTGAATTTACAGCCTGAAGAATCTATTGAATTAGTTCTAGGTGAACAGTCTAAAGATGTGCTTTCAAAGGAATGGCTAGCAAATATAGCAGAAACGAATCACTGGAAAATCGTTTTAAGTCCAGAATATGTTGCCAATGAAGCTGGTTTTGTTTTAAGAATTGCAGGAATTGACTATAATTTTTGCTTTGCCTCATTAATTGCAGAGCAAAGAGAAAATTTGATTCCATTATTGGCAGGGAAGTTATTTCCTTAGGAGGGTGTTATGAAAGATACAGATTATGCAGGAACAAATGCACGTATTCGAGTGTTTGAAACACGCCTATTAAAGAAAGAACAATTTGACACTATGCTACAGGCGAAGGATTTTGACGAAGCGGTAAATGTTTTAAAAGATAGTCCGTATCGACAAGATGTTGAGAGAATGAAAGAAACGAAAGAATACGATGTATTATTAGATAATGAAATGCAACGAACGTTTCAAGAACTATTTGATTTAACGCCAGAGCCACGCTTAATTGAATTATTTTCATTACGTTACACGTATCATAACTTAAAAGTTCTTTTGAAAGCTAAATTAGTCGGAGAGAATTTTGATTTTTTGCTAATTGATATTGGGCGTGAGCCACTTTCGGCATTACGAAATGCTGTTGAAACGGGGAAGTCTGAGTTGCTGGATCCGATGATTTTAGCAGCAATTGCTGATACGAAAGCGTACTATGAAGAATATCAAGCGATTCAAGCAGTGGATATCTTGTTAGATCGAGCTTATTTTCATCATTTAAAAGCGATTGCTGTAGCCTTAAAGGTGCCTAGAATTATTGAGTGTATCGAATTATTTATTGATTTAAGTAATTTATCGACTTTATCGCGAGCAGTGAATCAAAAACAAACCCAGAACTTTCTTAGAACGATTTTATCAAGTGCTGGGAAGATTCCAAAAGAACAGCTACTGGCTTTAATTACGGAAGATTTAACGAGTTTGCCAAAAAAATTAAGCAGTTTCCCATATGAATCTATTATCGAAACGGCAACAAATCCTGAAACAGGGCGTTTGTCACCAGTTGCTTTGGATTTAGCAACAGATAATGCATTAATGGCATTTTTCCAAGAAGCTAAGTTTGATATTTTTGGACCGATGCCAATGTTAGCCTATTTATATGCAAAAGAAACAGAAATTAAAAATTTACGTTTATTATTAGTAGGTAAAAATAATCAACTTTCTCAAACAGCTTTAGAAGAAAGGATGCGAATCAACTATGGCTCATAAAATTGGTGTAGTAGGAGATAAAGATTCGGTTTTGCCTTTTAAAATTTTAGGTTTTGATGTTTTTCATGCTGCTGAGGCTGAGATAGGCAGACGGATTATTGATGATTTAGCTGGGAAGAATTATGGCATTATCTATGTAACAGAACAGCTAGGTGCTGAGATTCCAGAAACAATTAATCGTTATGACGATCAAATTACGCCAGCAATTATTTTAATTCCGAATCATTTAGGCACATTAAATATCGGAAAAAGTCGCATTCAGGAAAATGTTGAGAAAGCTGTTGGTCAAAATATTTTATAGCAGGAGGCTATTTACTTGAAAAAAGGAAAAATTATTAAAGTTTCTGGTCCTTTAGTTATGGCTGAAGGAATGGAAGAAGCAAATATTCAAGATATCTGTCAAGTAGGTGAAATTGGCTTAATTGGTGAAATTATTGAAATGCGAGGAGATGTGGCCTCGATTCAAGTTTATGAAGAAACTTCTGGTGTTGGACCAGGTGAGCCAGTTGTCACAACAGGTGAAGCATTATCGGTTGAATTAGGACCAGGGTTGATTGCCCAGATGTTTGATGGAATTCAACGTCCTCTAGCTGAATTTATGGATGTGACTAAAAGTGATTTCTTAGTCCGTGGTGTATCTGTTGAAGCCTTAGATCGAACTAAAAAATGGCATTTTGAACCATCAGTAGCTATTGGTGATGAGGTCATTAGTGGTGATATTGTAGGAACTGTTCAGGAAACAAAAGTCATTACACATAAAATTATGGTCCCCAACGGAGTCAAAGGAAAAGTGTTAGATATTAAAGCGGGTGCATTTGATTTAAATGAAGTGGTGTATACGTTAGAAACAGAAAACGGTTCTAAAGAATTAACGATGATGCAAAAATGGCCTGTTCGTCGTGGGCGTCCAATTGCGAAAAAATTAAATCCAGGTGAACCGATGACAACGGGACAACGTGTTATTGATACCTTTTTCCCAGTAGTTAAAGGTGGAGCAGCAGCTGTTCCGGGTCCGTTTGGGGCAGGGAAAACGGTTGTGCAACATCAAATTGCTAAATGGAGTGATGTTGAGATTGTTGTCTACGTTGGTTGTGGGGAACGAGGAAATGAAATGACCGATGTAATTAATGAGTTTCCTGAATTAATTGATCCTAACACAGGTGAATCTATTATGGAACGAACTATCTTAATTGCAAATACCTCTAATATGCCAGTAGCGGCTCGTGAAGCTTCAATTTACACAGGAATCACGATTGCGGAATACTTCCGTGATATGGGGTATAGTGTGGCAATTATGGCTGATTCAACTTCTCGTTGGGCAGAAGCTTTACGTGAAATGTCTGGACGTTTAGAAGAAATGCCTGGGGATGAAGGTTATCCAGCTTATTTAGGCAGTCGAATTGCGGAGTACTATGAACGTGCCGGTTTAGCTATTGCTTTAGGTAGTGAAGGTCGTCAAGGAAGTATTACTGCGATTGGAGCGGTATCACCACCTGGTGGGGATATTTCTGAGCCAGTTACTCAAAATACACTACGAATTGTTAAAGTTTTCTGGGGATTAGATTCCATTTTGGCGCAAAAACGTCATTTTCCATCAATTAACTGGTTAAGTTCGTATTCATTGTATTTAACGGAAGTTGGCAAATACAATGATGAGATTTTAAAAACCAATTGGAGTGCTATGGTAACGAAAGCGATGAGTATCTTACAGGAAGAGTCACAACTAGAAGAAATTGTTCGTTTGGTTGGTGTTGATTCATTGTCAGAAAAAGATCGTTTAACGTTAGAAGTAGCCAAGTCAATTCGTGAAGATTATTTGCAACAAAATGCTTTTGATGATGTTGATACGTATACATCCAGACAAAAACAATATGAAATGTTACATTTAATTTTAACTTTTGGCGATGAGGCTCAAAAAGCATTAGAAATGGGTTCTTATTTGACTGAAATTATGGATGGAACAAGCAAGTTACGTGATCGGATTGCTCGAAGTAAATACATTCCGGAAACAGAACTTGAAAAATTCCAGCAAATTAAAACAGATATCGAATTAAACGTGAAAGAAATTATTGCAAATGGAGGGATGACAAATCATGCTTAAAGAGTATCGTACGATTAGTGAGGTTGTTGGTCCCTTAATGGCAGTTGAGCAAGTTTCTGGTGTGAAATACGATGAGCTTGTTGAAATTCAAATGCAAAATGGTGAAACCCGTCATGGTCAAGTTTTAGAAGTTGATGGGGATAAGGCGATGGTTCAGATTTTTGAAGGTTCTGATGGAATTAATTTAAAAGATTCTAAAGTTCGTTTCCTTGGTCGCCCGCTTTCATTAGGTGTTTCAGAAGATATGGTTGGTCGTGTCTTTGATGGTATGGGGCGCGTAAAAGATGGTGGTCCTGAATTATTAGCTGAAAAACGCTTAGATGTAAATGGAGAAGCTATTAACCCGATGGCCCGAGATTATCCAAATGAATTTATTCAAACGGGAATTTCAGCAATTGATCATTTGAATACGTTAGTTCGTGGTCAAAAGCTACCTGTTTTTTCAGGGTCAGGTTTGCCACATAAAGAATTAGCGGCACAGATTGCTCGTCAAGCAACGGTTTTAAATAGTGAAGATTCCTTTGCGGTTGTTTTTGCAGCTATCGGAATTACCTTTGAAGAAGCTGAATTTTTCATGGAAGATTTTCGGAAAACAGGAGCGATTGATCGTTCGGTTATGTTTGTGAATCTAGCTAATGATCCAGCGATTGAACGAATTGCGACCCCTAAAATGGCTTTAACAGCTGCGGAATATTTGGCTTATGAAAAAGGCATGCAAGTCTTAGTGATTATGACGGATATGACTAATTACTGTGAAGCGTTGCGTGAAATTTCAGCAGCTCGTCGTGAAGTTCCAGGTCGTCGTGGCTATCCAGGATATTTATATACAAATCTAGCGACTCTATATGAGCGCGCTGGACGCTTAAAAGGGAAGAAAGGTTCTGTTACACAAATTCCTATTTTAACGATGCCAGAGGACGATAAAACACACCCAATTCCTGATTTAACTGGATATATTACGGAAGGTCAGATTATTCTGTCTCGTGATTTGTATAAGAGTGGTATTCAGCCACCGATAGATGTATTGCCGTCACTTTCCCGTCTAAAAGACAAAGGAACGGGTGAAGGGAAAACACGTTACGATCATGCCGCAACAATGAATCAGCTTTTTGCTGCATATGCCGAGGGGAAACAAGCCAAGGAATTAGCCGTTGTATTAGGAGAATCTGCCCTTTCTAAAGTAGATAAACTCTATGCAATCTTTGCAGACCGGTTTGAAAAAGAGTACATTAACCAAGGTTTTACTACCAATCGGACAATTGAAGAAACGCTAGATTTAGGTTGGGAGCTGTTAAGCATCCTGCCAAGGACCGAATTAAAACGAATTAAAGACGATCTTTTGGATACATTTTTGCCAGAGGGAGAGTGAGTCATAAATGGTACGTTTAAATGTGAATCCTACCCGCATGGAGCTTTCTAAATTAAAGAAACGCTTAACAACTGCAACAAGGGGACATAAATTATTAAAAGATAAACAAGATGAATTGATGCGTCGTTTTATTTTGTTAATTCGTAAAAATAATGTGCTACGTTCTGAAGTAGAGGAACGTTTAACAGCAGGTATGCAATCTTTTGTCATGGCCAAAGCGCTTTTAAATGAAGCTTTTATTGAAGAATTAGTTGTGGTTCCACCAAAGAATGTCACGTTAGATATTTATGAAAAAAATATTATGAGTGTTGTTGTGCCAGTTATGAATTTTTCATATGAAGAAACGAAAATAGATGAAGAAGAGGAAAATCAGCTGCGTTATGGGTACTTAAATTCTAATAGCGAGCTGGATCAGTCTATTTCTGAAATGTCACAAGTAATGCCCAACTTATTAGAATTGTCAGAAATTGAAAAAACATGTCAGTTAATGGCAAATGAAATTGAAAAAACCAGAAGACGTGTAAATGCTTTAGAATATATGACTATTCCTCAATTAGAGGAAACGATCCGTTATATTCAAATGAAATTAGAAGAAAATGAACGAGCGAGCATTACTCGTTTAATGAAAGTTAAAGATATGGGTAAGTAATAGAAATGATGGATCCAATAATAAGGCTGCAATTCTCTCCTTATTGTTGGATTTATTTGTTTATAAAATAACTAGGAAAAACTAAGTGAAGAAGGTATAATCAAAGTTAAGATAAAACATATTAATAGATAAATAACTAAAATTTATTTAATATTGCCATAGGAGTGAGAAAAGGTGACGAGAAAAAGGCGCTTGAAGCAACGGTATTGGAAAGCTTCGCCAGTTCAAGTTTTAGCATTAGGTTTTTTAGGAACAATTTTATTAGGTGGGATTTTGTTATCTTTACCCTTTGCTTCACAGGCCAATGAAGCGACTAATTTTTTAGATGCATTATTTACGGCAACTTCAGCCGTCTGCGTAACAGGCTTGGTTACTTTGAATACTGCTGCTCATTGGAGTATTGCTGGGAAATTAATAATTATGCTTTTAATTGAAATCGGTGGTTTAGGCTTTATGTCCTTCACAATATTGATTTTTTTAATTTCAAGAAAAAAAGTCAATTTACGAATGCGGATTTTAATGAAAGAAGCATTGAATTTAGATCAATTATCTGGTGGGATTAAGCTAATTATTTATATTATTAAATTTGCAATTGGTGTGCAACTCATTGGTGCGATGATTTTAAGTATTGATTTTATTCCACGTTATGGTGTTTTAAAAGGATTGTTTTTTAGTGTGTTTCATTCAATTTCAGCGTTTTGTAATGCTGGTTTTGATTTATTCGGTAATAGTTTGGAATCGTTTCAAAGTAATCCATTGGTCATTGGTGTATTAAGCTTTTTAATTATTGCAGGTGGACTTGGATTTATTGTTTGGCGTGATTTGTTAACGTATCAAAAAAATAAACGTCTTTCTTTTCATACAAAGTTAACTTTGCGAGTGACGGGAGTGTTATTATTAGGTGGTTTTATTTTATTCCTAGTAACAGAAGCTAATTTAGGACAGATGGATAAATTATCATTTGGCAATCGTTTATTGAATACATTTTTCTTAACGGTGACGCCAAGAACAGCTGGCTTTAACAGTATTCCATATCATGATTTGTCACTTGCAGGTATTCTAATTACTTGTTTTCTAATGTATATTGGGGGCTCGTCAGGTTCAACAGCGGGAGGGTTAAAAACGTCAACTTTTGGAATTCTAGTGATGCATGCTTACTCCATTTTTAAAGGTCGTGAAACCACTCAATTCTTAGATCGTTCGATTAATATTAAAGTAATAAACCGTGCTTTTGTATTACTATTTATTACAATGACTACTATTACAACGGCGATTATTCTGCTTAGTATGACAGAAAAAATTCCGACTGGATTTGGGATTGAATATATTGTTTTTGAAGTTTTTTCGGCTTTTGGAACGGTAGGAGTTACATTGGGATTAACGCCAGATTTAACTAGTATTGGAAAAGTAGTTATTATGTCATTGATGTTCATGGGACGAGTTGGAATTTTCACTATTTTACTGGCATTGGTTAAACGTGACCATGAAACAAATGTGAAATTTAAATACCCGGAAGAAAATGCGATTATTGGCTAAACATTCATAGAAATAAGGGGTTAAACTAGCTTTTATGTAGTCGATTCGCTACTATTAATACTATAAACTGAAGAGGATAAAGTAGGTGACGAGATGACAGTAGAGGTTGAAAAGAAAAAGAAAACAGCATTGGTTTTAGGTGGTGGTGGTGCCAGAGGAGCCTATCAAATTGGTGTTTGGCAAGCTTTGATTGAACTAGGCATTAAGTTTGAGATTGTAACAGGAACATCTGTCGGGGCATTAAATGGTGGTTTAATCGTTCAAGGAGATTACGAAGCAGCATTAGAAATGTGGCAGCAGATTGAAACCAATCATGTTTTAGAATTTGAAACCCCTGTAAATGCGACTAGTTTTAGAGGCTATCAACAAACTGTTGGAGCATTTATTTTCAATGCTTTTCGTAAGAAAGGAATCAGTGCATCGCCTTTAAAAGAGACCATTATTGAAGGCTTATTAGATGAAGAACGAATGCGCAGTAAAAAAATTGATTTTGGAATTGCTTTGACTGAATTTCCATCGATGCGTCAAAAATTTATCTTTTTAGATGAAATTCCAAAAGGATTGGTTAGTTCGTATTTATTAGGAAGTGCTTCATTTTTCCCTGCAATGCAACCTACACGAATTGGTGAAAAATTATATGTAGATGGTGGATACCATGATAATATTCCGATTGATTTAGCGTTATCTAAAGGTGCGACTAATTTAATTGTGGTAGATGTTAAAGGTCCAGGCATTACCAAATCAATTTCTGTGCCAGCGGATTGCCAAGTGCAAGAAATCGTGAGTAAATGGCCATTAGGAGCCGTGTTGCTTTTTGATGGTGCTCGTTCTAAGGTGAATATCAATTTAGGCTATTTAGAGACCTTAAAAAGCTACCAACGTTTATCGGGTAGCTGGTATAGTTTTAAAAATGCAGATGTACAACAACATCAAAAGCATTTTTATCAAGCATTTCGGGAACTGTTAAATCAACAGCCGACAGACTTCGTTAGTCAGTTCGTGGGAAATGAAAAAAATCAAGAATATTTACTAAAACGATTAAGAAGCGCTTGGCGTGGTCGAATTGGAAAGCTTGAGCTAAGCTATGCCCTTCATGAGTTAACAGCTAAAATGTTACACATTGAACCAACTAAAATTTATCGTTTTCCTGAATTTAATCAGTTGATTTTGACAAAAATTCAACAACTTCAAGAAAAAAATAGTGTGACTGAGAATGAACTAGAGATGATCTATAGTGGTGAGGAATGGTTAGATCGCTATTCTCAAGAAATTCCGTTTATTTCAGATCAAAAAATGGTGCTTTATTTTGTCACCTTGTTGGAAAATAATCAAGAGCAGTTAAGCCAGTCACGCAATCTACAATGGCTGATTTATCGGAAACCAGTGGCATTTATGATGGCAGCTTATTTATATTATTTACGTGGGAAGTTAGATGAATAAATTTTCTCAGTAAAAAGTCTATAATCGAAGCGGATTTTATGGTACACTAACAAATGAATTTTTAAATGTTGAGTTTGCAAAATAAAAGGTGATTTTAGTCGATTGGATGGTGAAAAATGGCAAAAGAATTTTCATTTGAAATTATGGAAGAAATTGCAGTTCTTTCTGAGAATGCCAAAGGTTGGAAAAAAGAACTAAACTTAGTAAGCTGGAATGGCAATCCGCCCAAGTTTGATTTGCGTGATTGGGATTCTGAACATGAAAAAATGGGTAAAGGTTTGACGCTATCGAATGAAGAAGTCAAAGGGTTAAAACAAGCATTAGCCGCTATTGATATTTAAGGGAGATGGAAGCTTATGAAGAGTATGACTGGTTTTGGTCGAGCTTCTATTAGTCGTTTAGATTATCAAATTGATATTGAAATTAAGTCAATCAATCATCGCTTTTTAGAAATTGTTGCTCGGATGCCTAAAGAATTAAATTTTATGGAGCTACCGATCAAAAAACAATTAGGCAGTCAATTAAAACGTGGTCGAGTTGAAGTATATGTCAATTTTAAAAAGAGCGTTAGTGGTCAAAAAGAGTTAGTTGTAAATTGGTCATTGGTTGATGAAGCGGTTCATTTTGTAACGGAAGCAAAAGAACGTTATGCTGCTCAACCAGACATTGATTTTTCAGCTAGTTTGCCACAATTATTTGCTTCAGATGATTTTCTAATGATTCAAGAGCAAGATTTAGATGAAGCGACTATTGAGCCGTTAATTAGTGAAGCGGCTGAAGCGGCTTTAGCTGAATTGGTTTTAAATCGTGAAGCGGAAGGTTTGCGTTTAAAAGAACATTTGCTCAACCATGTTGCTGCTTTTAAAGAAGCAATTGGTCAGATTGTTGTGATGACGGATTTATTTGAAGCTCACTATCGAACGCGATTAGAAAATCGTTTAAATGAAGTCTTAGGGAATTTGGTGGATGAACCTCGTTTATTGACTGAACTAGCTGTCTTGTTAGAAAAAGCAGACATTCATGAAGAGTTAGAACGCTTAGATAGCCATGTGATTCATCTTACTAAACTGCTAGAAAAGCAAGAACCAGTGGGGCGTGAGTTGGATTTTCTTATTCAAGAAATGAATCGGGAAGTCAATACAATTGGGTCAAAAGCCAATCAGTTAAAATTATCAGATACAGTGATTCTAATGAAAACTGAGTTGGAAAAAATTAGAGAACAAGTTCAAAATATTGAATAAAGTACAGCATAGAGAGGGATTTAACTAATGGCAGAACGTGGGCTTTTAATAGTTCTTTCTGGACCGTCTGGTGTCGGTAAAGGAACTGTAAGACAAGCAATTTTTGAAAATGAAGACACGGATTTTGAATATTCAATTTCTATGACAACACGTAAACAACGAGTAGGAGAAACCGATAAAGTCGATTATTTCTTTAGTAACAAAAAAGAATTTGAAACTTTGATTGATAATGGTGGCCTATTAGAGTATGCTGAGTATGTAGGAAATTACTATGGCACACCGTTGGCTTATGTTGAGGAGACTTTACAGCGTGGCAAGGATGTCTTTTTAGAAATAGAAGTTCAAGGAGCTCTACAGGTTCGTGAAAAAATGCCTGAAGGAGTTTTTATTTTCCTAACGCCACCGGATTTGGTAGAATTAAAATCACGGATTGTTGGTCGTGGCACAGATGAGATGGCAGTTATTGAACAACGGATGGAAAAAGCTGTTGAAGAGATTGAGATGATGCGCCTCTATGATTATGCTGTGGTTAATGATGAAGTTGAGAATGCTGTTAGAAAGATTAAACAGATTATTGAAAGTGAACACTTACGCGTATCACGAGTGATTCACCGTTATAAAAAAATGATTGAGGAGCTGTAAATAATATGATGCTAGAACCGTCTATTGATAACTTGTTAGAAAAAATTGATTCAAAATATTCGTTGGTGATTATTGCTAGTAAACGCGCGCACCAATTACATGCTAAAGATATGCCTTTATTGGAAAAATATGATTCTCATAAAAATGTTGGAAAAGCGTTAGAAGAAGTTAACGCTGGCGATTTAGTGATTGATCCAACAACTGTTGGACCAGAAGAGTAGACTGATCGTTGTACGACTCCTAAAGTTAGCGCTGAAAAGCCTAACTTTTTTTTGTCTAGTTTCTTTTGAATAAAACCGACTTATATAAACTTATGAAACAGGCAAAGAACTAGATTTCTCATTCCAATTAGGTTTGAGAGTTTTTTTATTTTTAGCTCTCATAAAATTTGAATCAAAATAGGCAGCTCGCTAATGATAGAGTTGAAAGGATGTCGATAGAAATGGGAGAATACAGTACGCACTTTGGTATTTATGGAGTCAGTTTTAAAGAAGAAAAACTATTATGTATTCAGAAAGCAACTGGACCTTATCAAAATCGTTTTGATTTGCCAGGAGGAAGTCAAAAGCCCTTTGAAAGTCTTGTCGATACACTAAAAAGAGAAGTGAGGGAAGAAACGAGCTATTTTGTTGTTAACTATGAAAATGTTCGTTGTTACGATACTTTTGTTCAACAATCAGGAAATCAGAACCTTGTGCATCATGTTTTTGTTCTATATGATATTGAAGTGAAAGAACAAGAGCATCGGTTCGAGGTGGTAGAAGAAAATGATTCCTTAGGTAGTTTATGGATAGAGCTAGATAGTCTAACAATCGCCAATTCATCACCAGTTATTTTAAAATTAATTGAAGAATTTAAAAGCAAGTAAACATGTTCATTGGTTAGTAAAAGAATAGGCAAATCATAGGAATTTTGTAGAATGTAGTAGAAAGTTAGCTAAGCTAACAGATATTCTAAAGTTTGGAATTCTTATTGGAAAGATCTAGTGAAGATTAGTTGTTAGTTTTAAGACAAGTTAGTGTAAGGAAGTTTCCTAAAAATAGAATAATTGCTTAAAACAAATACTAAATTAGCTGTTTTTCAAGACAAATGTGGTATTTTCTAGTAGAATAGACAAGATAGTTAAAATAGTGAATAAAAAAGTATGAGAATCAAAGAGAGTGCTTATTTTTCATAGACAACTAAAAAATAAAATTTAAACGAAAAATTTCCGTATGTGAAGGGAGAATTTGACCATGTTAGCAGGTAAGAAAGTCGCTTTATATGTAACTGGTGGAATTGCCGTTTATAAAGTTTGTGATTTAACCCGAAAATTAATTAAAGCTGGTGCTGAAGTGAAAGTTGCAATGACTGAATCAGCAACGCAATTTGTAGCGCCATTAACCTTTCAAGTATTAAGTAAAAATGATGTTTATTTAGATACCTTTGATGAAAAAATTAGTAGTGAAGTTGCACATATTCATTTGGCTGATTGGTCTGATTTAGCGATTATTGCTCCGGCAACGGCTAATAGTATCGCCAAACTTGCGAATGGAATTGCAGATGATTTTGTCTCGACAGCGCTATTAGCCACAACAGCCCCAATATATATTGTTCCAGCAATGAATCAGCATATGTTAGAAAATCCAGCAACGGTTCGTAATTTAAAAACAATTGCATTAGATGGAAGACGTGTGATTGAACCGGCAACTGGTTTTTTAGCAGAAGGTTATGAAGGGCGTGGACGTTTGCCTGAACCAGCAGATATTATAACTGAAATTGAATTAGATTTAACCCAAAGACAAGCTGATTTGCCTTTGAAAGGAAGAAAAATGATTGTCACAGCTGGTGGTACAAAAGAACGAATTGATCCTGTTCGCTTCATTACCAATGATTCTTCTGGAAAAATGGGCTATAGTTTAGCAATTGCGGCACGTGATTTAGGAGCAGAGGTTTATTTGATTTCTGCAAGTCAGCTATTGCCAAATCCAGTAGGAATAACTGTAATTCCTGTTGAAACTTCTAGTGAAATGGAGACAGCTATTTTAACGGAGTTTGATACAACAGATATTGTCATTATGGCAGCTGCAGTTTCAGATTATAAACCAGCAAATGAAGTCAAAGAAAAAATTAAAAAATCAGATGCTAAAATGACCATAGAATTATTAAAAACAACTGATATTTTGGCTGAACTAGGTCAGAAGAAAAAGCAACAGTTTTTAGTTGGATTTGCAGCTGAAACAACCAATATTGCAACATATGCAATGGGAAAATTAGAAAAGAAAAAGGCAGATATGATTGTTGCAAATGATGTATCACAACCTCATGCAGGCTTTAATAAAGATACGAATGAAGTGACTATTTATAGCAAATTAGCAGAGCCGATTGCATTATCAGTTAGAAGTAAAGCTGAGATTGCTAAAGGTATTTTAGCAGTTGTTTTAGAACAGCTCAATCGTAAAAATTAGCAGATGAAGAGGGTGTGAATGTAAATGGTGTCAATTGCAAAGGTTATTGTAGATGTCCCAACAATGCAAACCAATCAGCCCTATGATTATGGTGTTCCAAGTGAATTTGAGAAGCAACTGACTAGAGGAATGCGTGTTGAAGTTCCTTTTGGTAAAGGTGGTCGACGTGTTCAAGGTTTTGTGGTTGCGATTGTTCACTCAACAGATTACACAGGTGAATTAAAATATATTGCAAATCTAATGGATTTGAATCCAGTTTTAAATGATGAAATGTTAGCACTAGGACAAGAAATGGCGCGGACTACATTTGCCTTCCAAATTACTTGTCTGCAAACGATGTTGCCTAGTGTTATGCGTGCCAAATATGAAAAGAAAATTCGGTTGATTGATGAAATTCCAGAGGAACTTTTTTTTAGTTTGTTTAAAGGACAAGCTGAAATTAGTTGGATAGAAGCTGAAGAACGTGAGATATTGCCTCAATTAATGGAATTGAAAAAAACGGATATGGTTGAAGTGATTTATGAAGTCCGAAATCAAGCTAGAGCAAAAAAACAACGGATGGTTAAAAGTTTACTTTCTTTTCAACAGGTAGAAGAAGAGCTAAATGCGTTAGGCAAGCGAGGCCCTAAACAGCAAGTCTTATTAAGTTATCTTCAATCATTGGGAGAAGAAGTGAAAAGTGTTGCAGAAATAAAAGCCACAACTTCCTTGACTGCTGCTAATTTAAAAGAGGCGGAAGTAAAAGGGTGGTTAGCTTTTTATGAAGAAGAAATTTACCGAGATCCTTTTAAAGAACGTGAATTTAAGCAAACAGAAGCCTTTATCTTAAATGCTAGTCAGCAAGCGGCTATTACGCCAATATTAGCTGCTATGTCAGAAAATCGTGCTGAAACCTTTCTATTAAAAGGCGTTACAGGAAGCGGAAAAACAGAAGTCTACCTACAAACTATTGCTGAAACATTGCAACAAGGAAAAAGCGCCTTGATGTTAGTGCCAGAAATTGCTTTAACTCCTCAAATGGTGAATCATTTTAAAGGGCGTTTTGGTGATGAAGTTGCTGTGCTTCATAGTGGATTATCAGTAGGTGAAAAATACGATGAGTGGCGCAAAATTGAGCGTGGTGAGGCAAAAGTTGTTGTCGGGGCTCGTTCGTCAATTTTTGCACCTGTAACGAATATTGGAGTTATTATTATTGATGAAGAACATGAGGGTTCTTATAAACAAGACGAAAGCCCTCGTTATCATGCCCGTGATATTGCTTTGTGGCGGAGTCAATTCCATCATTGTCCAGTCATATTAGGTAGTGCTACGCCTTCATTGGAATCTCGTGCTAGGGCACAGAAAAATGTGTATACGTTATTAGAATTAACTGAAAGAGCCAACAAGAAGGCTCTGCCTGAAGTTGAGATTATTGATATGCGAGATGAATTAAAATTACAGAATCGTAGTAGTTTTTCATTGGTATTACAAGAAAAAATTCGTGATCGCATTGCCAAAAGAGAGCAAATCGTGTTATTGTTGAACAGGCGTGGCTATTCTTCATTTGTTATGTGCCGCGATTGTGGGTTTGTTTTACCTTGCCCAAACTGTGATATCTCATTAACGTTACACATGGATACAAAAACAATGAAATGTCACTATTGTGGACATGAAGAGGGAATCCCTCATACGTGTCCAAGCTGTAAAGGTCATAAAATTCGCTACTATGGAACTGGGACACAAAAAATTGAAGAAGAGTTACAAAGCTTAATTCCAGAAGCTTCGATTATTCGGATGGATGTAGATACAACTCGGAAAAAAGGCGCTCATGAAAAGTTATTAACAGCTTTTGGAAATGGAGAAGCCGATATTTTATTAGGGACACAAATGATTGCCAAAGGCTTGGATTTTCCCAATATTACACTGGTTGGAGTTCTAAATGCTGATACAGCATTAGGGTTGCCTGATTTTCGTGCAAGTGAACGCACTTTTCAATTACTGACTCAAGTCAGTGGCCGTGCAGGACGTGCGGAATTAACTGGTGAAGTCATTGTGCAGACCTACAATCCAGAGCATTATGCGATTGTTTTAGCTCAAAAACATGATTACGATCATTTTTATCAGCATGAGATGATGTTACGGCATCGTGGTAGTTATCCACCTTATTATTACACAATTTTAATTACAACGAGCCATGAAGAAGAAGTTGTGGCGGCTAAAAAAATGCAAGAAATTGTTCAGTTTATTCGTCCAGAGATGCAGCCAGAAACGATTATTTTAGGACCAACTCCTAAAGCTGTAGCACGAGTCAATAATCGCTACTATTATCAAACTATTATCAAATACAAACAGGAACCACAACTGTTTCCAAAATTACATGAGCTTTTAAACAACTCACAGAGAGAAATGGCCCGTGGTTTGCATGTATCAATCGATTCGGAACCAATGCATTTTATTTAAAAAATAAAGTCTGAACTAAATAAATTATAAAAAAGAGAGAAGGCGACTAAATGGCATTATTACCAATAGTCAAATATCCAGATGACATTCTTGAAAGCCCAACAGCTAAAGTCACTGAAATTACAGATGAAATTTTACAACTATTAAGTGATATGTACGACACAATGATTGAAAATGATGGAATTGGAATTGCTGCGCCACAAGTTAATCAAAGTTTGCGTATTGCACTAGTTGAATTAGATGAAGAAACGGGTTTGTTTGAAATGATTAACCCTGAAATTATCGAAAAGGAAGGCTCAAGTATTGATGTAGAAGGCTGCCTTAGCTTTCCAGATGTATATGGTACTGTTGAACGAGCTGAGTATATTGTTGTTCGCTTTACCGATCGTTTTGGTGATGAATATGAGGTTGAAGCAGATGGCTATTTAGCTAGAGCTTTTCAGCATGAATTAGAGCATTTAGATGGCCAACTATTTACTGACAAAATTATCGATCATATTGATCCTGAAGCCTTAGATGCGTATATGGAGGAACATGAAGAATGACAAAAATTGTATTTATGGGAACCCCAGCATTTTCAGTGCCAATTTTAGAAGCATTGATTGCACATGAGGAATACGAAGTAGTAGCTGTTGTTACACAACCAGATCGACCAGTTGGGCGTAAGAAAGTACTTACTCCAACACCGGTTAAAGAAGCAGCTGTAAAACAAGGAATCATGGTGTTACAACCTGAAAAAATTAGTGGTTCAGCCGAGATGCAAGCAATCGTTGAATTGCAACCAGATTTAATCGTCACTGCAGCTTTTGGTCAATTTTTGCCACAAAGCTTATTAGATGTACCTAGACTAGGTGCGGTTAACGTTCATGCTTCGTTGTTACCGAAATACCGTGGTGGCGCACCTATTCATTATGCATTAATCAACGGTGAAACAGAAACCGGCGTAACGATTATGTATATGGAAAAGAAAATGGATGCCGGTGATATTTTAGGGCAACGGACATTAAGTATTACATCAAAAGACGATGTTGGAAGTTTGTTTGAGCGATTAAGTATTGTTGGTCGTGATTTATTACTAGAAACGTTGCCACATCTAATCGCAGGAACGATTCAACCCATCAAACAAGATGAAGCTCTAGTCACGTATTCACCAAATATTTCACGAGAAGAAGAAGTTGTGGATTGGGGAAAAACGGCGACAGAGATTGATTGGAAAGTCCGTGGCATGCGTCCGTGGCCAGTAGCTTATACTATGTTACAAGGCAATCGTTTAAAGATATGGGATGTTACTCCTATGGTAGATGAGAAAACAATAGAAAAACCTGGGACGATTATTGCTCTTGAAAAAGAAGCTATTCTAGTGGCTTGTGGAGCTGGAACGGTTTTACGATTAAATCAAATTCAACCAGCTGGAAAAGGCAAATTAACTGCTGGTGAGTTTTTACGAGGCGTTGGTAGTCAATTAACTGTTGGAGAAATGGTGGGACAAGATGCCTAAACAAGAAAATGAAAAGAAACCTGAAATTCAAAAACGCAATACAAAAAAAACAAGTCGTTATTTAGCAATGGAAATTTTAGATAAAACTGAAAAAAATGGGGCATACTCAAACTTACTTTTAAACGAGTCTATTCAAAAAAATAAATTAAGTTCAGCAGATGCTGGTTTATTGACTGAATTAGTATATGGCGTGTTGCAACGTCGCTTAACACTTGATTTTTATTTAGCTGATTTTTTAAATGAAGATAAAAAAATTGATTCATGGGTCCGTAATTTATTGCGTTTATCCATTTATCAAATGATTTATTTAGACAAAATTCCACAACATGCAATCCTTTTTGAAGCTGCAGAAATTGCGAAGAAAAAAGGACATGTAGGCGTTAGTAAATTTGTAAATGGTGTGTTGCGTAATGCAGAGCGTCGTGGTTTTAAAGACTTAGATAAGATTGAAAATGATGCTGAACGTTTAAGTTTAGAAATTAGTATGCCGTTATGGTTAGTTGAAAAATTCATTCAACAAATTGGTTTTGACGAAACTCGAGAGTTGGGAGAATCCTTATTAATTCCAAGTCGTGCTAGTGCTAGAGTTAATCAACGTTATTTAACGGTTGATGAAGCATTGGAGGCCCTTGAAGAAGAAGGCTTTGCCGTTCGCAAAAGTGAAATTACGCCTGATGCTGTCATTAGTGATGGTGGTCATTTTGCCTCTTCTCCTCTATTTACATCAGGTCAGTTGACAATTCAAGACGAAACATCAATGCTTGTAGCACCAGCTATGCAAATCGAATCTCACCATCAAGTATTAGATGCTTGTGCTGCTCCCGGTGGGAAAACAACACATATTGCTTCGTTCTTATCTAAGGAAGCTGGCGGAAAAGTTACAGCGCTAGACTTGCATAAGCATAAAATAAAATTAATCAACGAAAATGCTGCTCGTTTACATGTAGATGATGTTGTAGAAGGCGTTGTTTTAGATGCTAGAAAAGTCGATGAATTATTTGAAAATGAAACATTTGATCGGATTTTAGTAGATGCTCCTTGTTCAGGTTTAGGTCTAATGCGTCGGAAACCAGATATTAAATATACGAAAAAAGAACGGGATTTGCTTAACTTACAGAAGATTCAATTAGAAATTTTGGAAAGTGTTGCACCAAAATTGAAAAAATACGGTATAATGGTCTATAGCACATGTACAATTACAGAAGAAGAGAATAGTCAAACAGTTGAACAATTTTTAGCCTTACATCCTGAATTTGAAAAGACAACGATTTTAGTTGATGATACGCTTAAGCCTTGTCTGGATGATGAGCTGCTACAAATTTATCCTCATGATTTTGATACAGATGGATTTTTTATCAGCTGTCTAAAAAAAGTAAACTAGAAATTATGAAGATTTGAATGAGGTGGAGAAATGCACGTTGTATTTCATAGTGATGTCGGAAAAATAAGAAAAAATAATCAAGATTTTGCTGGACAATTTGACAATCAAGTTGGCTTAAAGCTAGTTGTTGTTTGTGATGGAATGGGTGGTCATAAAGCTGGTGATGTTGCTAGTGAAATGGCTGTTTCACATCTGGGTCATGCTTGGGAAGAAACCAATTTTACAACTGCTGAAGAAGTGACTCAGTGGATGTTAAAACAAATTAGTCTTGAGAATGAAAGAATTGTTGGAAAATCAAATCAATTTTCTGATTTAGATGGAATGGGAACAACATTAGTTGCAGCGGTTTTATTTGAACATGAATTGGTGATTGCTAATATTGGGGATAGCCGCGGTTATTTATATTCCAATCAAAAATTAATTCAGTTAACGGAAGACCATTCTCTTGTAAATGAGTTGGTGAAAAGTGGCGAGATTACGTCAGAAGCAGCCGCAAACCATCCTCGAAAAAATGTATTAACTAGATCATTAGGCGTTTCTTCTGAAATCGATATTGATATTACCATATTCCAAATTTTACCAGAAGATATTTTATTACTTTGTTCTGATGGTTTAACCAATATGGTGACAGATGATACTATTTTAAACATTTTAAGTGAGAAAATTTTACTAGAAGATAAAGTGGAATCGCTAGTAACGCTAGCTAATGAACAAGGTGGAGCTGATAATATTACGGTTTTATTAGCTGATTTTGCCATGAGAGAGGAGCAATAACGTCTATGGAAATAGGTACAAAATTAAGTGGACGCTATAAGATCATTGGTACTGTCGGTGGCGGTGGTATGGCAAATGTCTATTTAGCCCACGATTTAATCTTAGATCGAGATGTAGCAGTCAAAGTACTGCGATATGACTTTAGAGAAGATAAAGATATTATTAGACGTTTTCAAAGGGAAGCTCTTTCTGCAACAGAATTAGTTCATCCGAATATTGTCAGTGTTTACGATGTTGGTGAGGAGGATAATTTCCAATATATTGTCATGGAATATGTACCGGGTACAGATTTAAAAAAATATATTGTGCATCATTTTCCGATTCCATACCAAAAGGTCATTGATATTATGGAGCAAATCCTTTCAGCCGTATCGGATGCCCATAGAAATCGGATTATTCATCGTGATTTAAAGCCACAGAATGTGTTGATTGATGAAGCGGGAGTAGTAAAAATTACTGATTTTGGAATTGCCGTTGCATTATCAGAAACATCAATTACTCAAACCAATTCACTACTAGGTTCGGTACATTATTTATCACCAGAACAAGCTCGTGGCAGTATGGCAACAAAACAATCAGATATTTATGCGTTGGGAATTATTCTCTATGAATTGTTGACAGGGAATGTACCTTTTGAAGGAGAATCGGCAGTATCTATTGCCTTAAAACATTTCCAAGAAACGGTTCCGTCGGTCAAAGCTTTTGATGGACGCATTCCGCAAGCTTTAGAGAATGTTGTGTTAAAAGCAACTGCTAAAGAAGCCAGCGATCGCTATCAATCAGCAGAAGAAATGTCAGCCGATTTAACGACAGCTTTATCTCCACAACGAGCGTCTGAACCTAAGTTTGAGCCAGCAAGTATGATGGAAGATACAAAAATTTTGACGCCGATTCCTGTAGTTGAAGAGGAAGAAGCTTCGATAGTTGAGTCTGAGACACCAAATGAGAATGAAAAAGTATCCAAAACGAAAAAATCTAAAAATAAGAAAATCGTTATTTTTTCTATATTAGCGGTCGTTTTATTACTCGTTGGTGGATTCTTCGCCATTGCTATGAGTGGTCCTAAAGATGTGAAAATTCCAAATGTAACAGGATTAACCGAGGATCAGGCAACTTCAAAACTAACAGAGGCAAAACTAAAAGTTGGTGAAACTTCTCAAGAAGCTAATTCAGATGTTGAAGAAGGCAAAATCATTCGTACAAATCCTAAGGGTGATCGTACGGTTAAAGAAAACACAAAAATTGATCTAATTGTGAGTACTGGGAAAGCAACTGAAAAATTCGGCAACTACGTTGGGGAAGATTTCCAAGTTGTCAAAGCCAAACTAACAAATGCAAAGTATGATATCAAAACGCCTGTAGAAGTCTTTAGTGACAGTCCAAAAGGTCAAATTATCGAGCAAAATATACAAAGTGGTCAGGAAGTTGTTCCTAGTGAAACTCAGATTATCTTTACAATCAGTAAAGGGGAGCAAGGTTATGTAATGCCAGACATGTCTACGTATAGTAAAAAAGATGTGGATGATATTGCATCAGCGCAAGGTTTAAAAGCTACGTATAATTATGACTACTCCAATACTGTAGCGGCTGGTTTAGTAATGGCGCAAACTCCACAAGCTGGTGAGACGGTTTTCCGTGGAGACTCGATTTCGGTTACATTATCTAATGGACCAAAAGAAGTTCTAGTTAATTCTGTAACTAAAAAATTAACATTAACGTATGTTGCGAAGAAAACAAGTTCAGCGACAGCTGAAAATAGTCAAACAACTACTGATTCTACTAGTGATAGTGGAAATAGCAGTTCAAGTAGCAGTAGCTCTTCTAGTGTAGCTCCAGTCAATGAACCAAGTAAATTTGAGGTTTACATTGAAGATGAAGAAAATAACTTTAATTCGCCAGTGATTACAAAAACAATTACAGCGACTGAAGTAATTGATGTAACGTTTAAGATTAAAGAAGGTGGAACAGCACGTTATAAGATTTTACGTGACGGTGTTGAGATTGAATCTAATACAGTGACACAATAGAGATAAGTGTCAGAAGTTTCTTTTGAAGGGTGGGGTATACCCACTTTTTAGGAGAAGCTTTTTTTATTTAGCTTTAACAGATATATGGACTATGATAAAATATAAAATCAATGAACTAAAGAAAGGATTGAAAAAGTGAAACTTTATACGCAAGTAAAAGCATTAGGCAAACGGCGTCCAGTCTTAGAATTACAAACAACTGAATTAACTAAAATAAGAACGTTAGAAGAAATTTTAACAGAACTAGTCACTCAAAACGTAACGGAGTTCAATCAAAAGCCGGTAGATCAACTGGTTTTTCACTATTTGATTGATAATGATCTAGAAGAGGCAGCCGGAAATGGAAAAATTGGTTTTGGTAGAAAGCAAAGTGAGAAACAACAAGACGTTCAGCTAGCGATTGAGAACGCTTTACAAAGTTTTAAAGATGGAATTTATTTAGTCTTAATCAATGATCAAGAAATTACAGATTTAACAACGCCTTTAAGTTTAAAAGAAGAAGATGTTTTCACGTTTATAAAATTAACCATGCTATCAGGACGCATGTGGTAGAGAGTAGGAAGTAAGATGGAAACAGTAGCAGAATATCAGGAACGATTAGAGCAGAAAACAGCAGATTTAACTGGATTTGCCCAAGAATTAGCGAAACAATATATTTGGTTAGAAACAAAAAATTACGATGGATATATATATACTAAAACGATTGAAGAATTTAAACGATTAATTCAGACATCTAAAGCAAAAACAATCACTGAATTATTTGACTTAGGCTTATTTAAATTAGTAGTTGCCATTGTTGGAAAAGAAAAAGCGCCAGAAATACAAGAGATGTGTGAAGCGTTAAAAGATCAACAATTTCAATATGGAATTTATCGTCGTTCCTATCATACATTAGATCCTATTCGTCATCATGCAGAATCGATTATTTACTTACTTTATAAAATGGAATTAAATGTCCAACAAGACATACTTAAAATTGGTAGAAACTTACATCAATATGATATAAACGGCTACTGTTATACGGTCTGTACAGACAAAAAAACGAAAGAAGTAAAAACAACGACTGTTTATTTAGAAGCTAAGCTAGCGTTAGAACTAACTAAAAATAATCCTCAAGCACTAGAATTAATCGACGATTATTTATTTAGTGAAAATAATACTATGCTAAATCGCTCGATTCTTATAGCGATTATTAAAAGTGGCAATCCTGTCTGCTTAGAATCTCCAAGCAAGCTTTTGTTAGCAGCACAACGTCAAGAAGGTTTACGCCAAAGTATTCTTGAAGCAGCCGATTCAGGATCCGTTGAAACGTTGCTCTTCTTCATGAAACTCATTCGTGAAAATGATTTAATTCGTTTCTCAGCAGTTCAAAGAGCCGTAAGCACTTGGACGGGCTTAGGTTATAACGTTGAGGATAAAAAAGTAATCGTTAAATTATTGGACTTATCCTATGAAGCATTAGTGAATCCAGAGTTAATTGATTCATATATTGCTAGTGAAGATATGATTCAAAACTATGCCGGACTTTGGGCAGCTGCGACACGTAATCATGAAGAAACAGTTCCGTATATTGAAAAATTAGTAACGCAGAAAAAGCATCAACAGTTAAGCGCTCTTTATTTCTTAATGGGTTTTGATCAATCAGAATTTCAATTTCAATTAGTTGAACAATTAATTCTAACAACTGATGATTTAGATGTACTAACCTTTGCTATGCAACATGTTGTTAGTCAAAGGGTCTATTTAAATCAAAATTCTGATAGTAATCAAAGGTTTACTAAATTTTTAGAAAATAATAACTATGTGAAAACTATTTCTCCAGAATTTTATCAGCGTTTAGAGAGCCTTCTAGAAGCAACAAATGGAAAAACCTATGAAGTTGTAGGAAAACCTTTTCCATGGATTGCCATTGCGTTAACGCAAGAATCTATTTACGAACGCTTGATTTTAATTGCTAAGGCACAAGAAAATCAAATTTGGCTGGAACATTTAATGAACCAAGGAAGTAAAATGACTCCTGAAAATCGGAGCTATCTATTATTTTTAGAATGCTCGCCGCCGAAAACAGTGAGAAGTCGAGAGTTCCTTTTTGAAGCATTAAAAGATCGTAGTAGTAGCAATCGCGACACAGCTTTAAAAATTATTAAAGAGTTACAACTGACACCAGAAGAACTAGTTAAAATTGAAGATATGTTAGCGTTAAAATCTGGAGTGATTCGTCAAGCTTCGCTAGAGATTCTTCAAAAAAGTTCGGCTCATCAAATAAACGAAATAATAGAGCGTTTGTTAACAGATAAAAAGCAAGAAAAGCGTTTAGGCGGGCTTGATCTAATTTTACAGTTAAAAAATAATCAACAACTAACTTCTGAGGAAATTCCACAACTCATAAGTTATATTCAAAAACCAACGGCGAAAGAGTTAAAACTGATAGATGGATTTCAAATACAGGAAGCATTTCGCTATAGTCGCAGTAATGGCTTTGGTTTGTATCAAGCAGAGTATCCAACTCCTAATATTCCAGCGCTAGCAACGGATGCTAATGGAACGCTGAAACAATTTTTTGCTTTTGATGTAAAAAAATTAAGCGCCAAGCTAAAAAGTTTATCTGATTTGATTCATCAACATCGAGAATATGAGTATGAATCAATTATTATAAGGACAAAAGAAAAAATCAGCGAAATTCTTGGTAGCGATGATGGTATCGGTATCTTGTATGAAAAATACGATGAACATGCAGCGACTAAATCTATCTTAAATTATCCCTTAGGCGAAATTTGGTTAGAATGGATGAAAGCAGAAAATATCACCTTGCTTGAGCTAGTTCAACTTGATTTTTGTGATGGTGATAATTATTATCGTTTTTTATCTTGGAAAGAAGGACTAACGAAAGAAGCGCTTAAAGAAGTTGGTTTATTTTTTGATTTAGATAAGATGGAAGCCATCAATATACTTGCGGCTGATTTACCTTATATCAATACTATTCGAAAGATTCTAGATTCAATCTATTTAGAGCTAAAAGCAACAGATATTCAACTAAATAGCAAGACTATATCACCCTTTGAGTTATTTTATAGATTAAAATGCGAAGTACTAGCGAGTATCCCAGTTGAAAAATGGATTCATAATCCTTGTGTTTTTCGTGAAAATCATTATAGAAATGAAATTTACGACTATAGCAATATTTCATTTATTAGGAACTTATCTTATTATTTAAAAAATTCTGTTGAAACAGCTAAAGATTTTGCTAATTTAGTCGCAATCAGGCAAGAAGAAACGTTTCGCGCGCAAGTAAAATTAGATCAAGAAGGTAAGCAAGAACAGACTGGATTTGTTGGAATGACACTTGCTGATTTTGGACGAGCGTTAGATGAAAATCTGTTACCAAAAGATGCTCTTTTTAAAGAACTATTTCTGCCGAAAAGACGTGTAACGATTGTATCAGATTTACTTAATCCTCGTTGGAATAAAGAGGCATTTAAGAATTATCCGGCTTTAAAAGAATTTAAGACAATCTTTAGCGAGCGTGTTCTTGAAATTGAGTTAACACGAGGTGACTCTAAAACAGAAGTCAGTTATCTAGCGAATCAGGTGAAGGAAGTCTATGGTGTGGATCATTTTATTGATATTATTGCTAGTTTAGAAGGTGAAAAGTTAGTTAGAGGTTATATTTCGGGACATAGCTATACGAAACGTGAGATTTTCTCTAGTCTTTTAAAAAGCACTAGACCAAAAGAAACGGATACTGTTGCTGATCTAAAAGCCAATCTAAAACGGTATAAGATTACAGAGCAACAGCTGATCGAAGCCATGCTTTATAATCCAAGATGGATTGAGCTAGTGAGTGATTATCTTGGCTGGAAAGGTCTAAAAAGCACAGCTTGGTATTTTACTGCCCACAGCTCAGACTATCGAAGTCAATTTGAACTGGATCAGATTGGACGTTATTCTGAAATTGAAAATGATGATTTCCAAGAAGGAGCCTTTGATGTTCGCTGGTTTAATGAGGCTTATCGTGAGATTGGCAAGAAACGTTTTGAACAAATTTATGATAGCGCCAAATATACATCTGATGGCAGCAAACATCGTCGCTCTCAGCTATATGCAGATGCTTCGCTAGGAAAGTTAAAATTAAAACCATTATTAGCGGAAGTTGCAGATAAACGTAACAAGGATAAATTACGCAGCTTAGGATTGATTCCTTTAAATAAACGTAATCCAGTCAAAGATGCATGGCAACGTTATAATTATTTACAAAAATTCCTTAAAGAAAGCAAACAATTTGGTGCACAACGTCGGGCAAGTGAAGGGAAGGCCAGTCAGATTGCCTTAGAAAACTTAGCACGTAATGCAGGGGACGGGGATGTCACACGTTTTAGCTGGCGAATGGAAATTTTCGATTTACACGAACTGCAAAATTATTTTATACCAAAAGAAATTGAAGACGCTAAAGTTCATTTAGAAATCGACGATCAAGGTTCAGCTTCTATTCAAGTTGAAAAAGCAGAGAAAAAACTAAAAAGTATCCCAGCCAATTTAAAAAAAGTACCTTATATTGTTGAGCTACAAGAAATTCGTAAAAAGCTTAAAGAGCAATATCGTCGTTCACGTAAATCATTAGAGCAAGCGATGGAAAAAGGAATTGAATTTGAAGCTGGGGAATTAACCGCTTTGTTACAACATCCAGTTATTCAACCAATGTTAGATAAATTAGTAATTCTTGGTGGCAAAAATGACTATGTTGGTTTCTTAAGTTCAGAAGGAATTCGCAATGTTGAAAAAGAGCTAGTCGAATTGCCAGCTGATACTCTTGTGCGAATCGCTCATCCGTATGATTTATATCAAAGTGGCAAATGGCGACAAATTCAGCATATCTTATTTGAAGAGGAGATTGTCCAACCCTTTAAACAAGTCTTTAGAGAACTGTATTTGCCTAATGAAGATGAAAAAGCAACAAAAGAATCTAAACGTTATGCAGGTCATCAGATTCAGCCACAAAAAACAGTTGCCCTTTTGAAGAATCGTGATTGGGTTGTGAGTTATGAAGATGGTTTAAGAAAAGTTTATTATGAAGAGGATATCATTGCAACATTGTATGCAATGGCAGATTGGTTTTCCCCAGCAGATATTGAAGCACCAACAATTGAAGGGGTACTTTTCTATCACCGTAAAACGGGCAAACGTTTATTTATGGAAGAGGTGCCACCGCTTATTTTTTCTGAAGTGATGCGGGATATGGACTTAGTAGTCAGCGTGGCTCATGTAGGCGGTGTTGATCCAGAAACAAGTTTCTCAACAATCGAAACTAGAGCAGTTCTAGTAGAAGAATTAAGTAATTTACTGAAATTGGATAATGTACATGTTAAAAAACATCATGCGCTTATCAAAGGTCAACTAGCTGAATATTCACTACATCTAGGAAGTGGAGTCGTACATCAAATAGGTGGACGGATGATTCCAATTCTAGCTGTTCAATCGCAACATCGAGGTCGTTTGTTCTTACCTTTTGTAGACGAAGATCCACGGACAGCAGAAATTATGTCAAAATTGATTCTGTTAAGCGCCGATCAAAAGATTAAAGATCCAATGATTTTAGAGGCAATTCAATAAAAGAGAGTGCATGAACTAAAATTGGAAAACAATTTTGTTTCATGCGCTCTCTTTGTTATAGTGGTTGATAGAAAATAGAGATTAGTTTGTATCTATTTATCTGTAACAAGTAATTCTAAAATTTCTGCTTATACTGAGAGGGGACTCTCTTTTATTTTAAAAATTTAACGAAAATAGTTGCAATATTGGAAGGCATTAAGTAGAGTAAAGGGGAGCGAGTTTAAACGAAAGAGGAGTGGATTTTTTGCCAAGAGGTCAAATAAGAAAAGCCTTAAGTGGATTTTATTATGTCTATCATGATGGAGTAACTTATCAAACAAGAGGTAGAGGGAATTTTCGTAATCGATCTTTGACTCCTTTAGTTGGAGATGAAGTTATTTTTGAAAGTGGCAATCAAGATGAAGGTATTTTAAAAGATTTATTGCCGCGAAAAAATGAATTAATTCGTCCAACTGTGGCTAATGTTGATTTAGGCGTTGTTGTGATGTCAGCAATTGAACCTAATTTTTCAACGAATTTACTAGATCGTTTTCTAGTAACCTTAGAAAGCAAACAAATTAAAGCGTTGATTTATATAACAAAGATTGATTTGTTGACTGTAGAGCAGTACCAAGAAATGCAGCAAATGAAGGCAGCTTATGAAAAAATTGGGTATTCAGTGATTTTGCCTGAAACGGAATTAAATCAAGCCCCAATTGCAGAATTAACGCCTTATTTTAAGAATCAATTAACGGTGTTTATGGGGCAATCTGGAGCAGGAAAGTCAACTTTGTTAAATCAGATTGCACCAGAGTTAGCATTGAAAACTGGTGAGATTTCTAATGCATTGGGACGTGGAAAACATACGACTAGACATGTGGAATTAGTACCTTTGTATGACGGTTTAGTAGCCGATACTCCTGGGTTTAGTTCGATTGATTTTTTAGAAGTAGAAGTCGATGAGTTACCAGAATTATTTCCTGAATTTGTAGCGGTCCAACATGATTGCCGCTTTAGAGGGTGTAAGCATCGAAATGAACCAGGCTGTCAAGTTAAAACTGAAGTAGAGTCAGGTGAGATTTTGGAATCACGCTACAAACATTATTTGCAATTTTTAGAAGAAATTGAAAATCGTAAACCTAAATATGGTAAAAAAAATTAACTAAACTAAAATGAGAAGTGAGGAAACTATAATGAAGATTGCACCATCAATTTTAAGCGCAGATTTTGCTAATTTAGAAAGAGATATTCAACTTGTTGAAAAAGGCGGAGCAGATTATATTCATGTGGATGTAATGGACGGGCATTTTGTGCCAAATATTACTTTAGGGCCAAATATTGTTTCGGCAATTCGCCCAGCAACAAAATTACCGTTAGACTGTCATTTAATGATTGAAAATCCAGAAAAATATATTGAAGATTTTGCCAAAGCTGGCGCAGATATTATTACGGTTCATGTGGAAAGCACACCTCATATTCATCGTGCCATTCAAATGATTAAAAATGCAGGTGTCAAAGCTGGAGTAGTTTTAAATCCTGGAACACCTGTTGAAGCAGTGAAACATGTACTTGCTGAATGCGATATGGTTTTAGTTATGACGGTTAATCCTGGTTTTGGTGGTCAAAGTTTTATTGAAGAAATGTTAGCAAAAATTACTACATTAAAAGAATTGAGAGAAGGAAAGAACTATCATTATGAAATTGAAGTTGATGGTGGAATTTCACCTGAAACAGCTAAAAAATGTAAATTAGCTGGAGCAGATGTTTTCGTAGCAGGTTCTTATATTTATAATGCTGAAAATCCAAATGAACAAATTCAGAATTTAAAGGATGCGTTGATTTAAATGAAAAAAAGAGTAGCTCTTTTAGTTGGTGGACCAGAAAAGATGATTCCTGACTTTAGTCAGATTGAAGCGATAGAAACAGAATGGATAGGTGTTGATCGAGGCACATTACGTCTTCTAGCTAAAGGAATCAAACCAGTAATCTCCTTAGGCGATTTTGACTCCATTACTTCAGAAGAACTACGCTCTATTCAAGAACAAATTCATGATGTGCGGATTTCAAAAGCTGAAAAAGATGAAACAGATACAGAAATGGCAGTTGCTGTTGCGTTAAATGAGTTAAAGGCAGATGAGGTTATCATTTATGGAGCGACTGCTGGGAGAGTCGATCATCTTTTAGCAAATTTATGGATGGTGTTACAACCACGCTTCAAACCACATGCTAGTAAGATTAAATTAGTGGATACTCAAAATACGATTACGTTTTATTTGCCAGGTGAGTATGAAATTTCCAAAGAAGC
Source organism: Carnobacterium gallinarum DSM 4847 (assembly GCF_000744375.1). Lineage (NCBI taxonomy): Bacteria > Bacillati > Bacillota > Bacilli > Lactobacillales > Carnobacteriaceae > Carnobacterium > Carnobacterium gallinarum. The sequence continues at coordinate 140,216 of NZ_JQLU01000004.1, forward strand.
AAATAAAAAATATTTAGCATTTGTTGGATTAACTGCCATTAAAAAATTAACGCTGTATGATGAAAAATATCAATTGACGGAAGCTAATTTTGATTATCCTATTTCGTTAGCTAGTAATGAGTTTGTTGGGGAAACGGGACGTTTTTCGTTTGTGGAAGGTGTTTTAGCTGTTATTCAAAGTAAAGACTAAGAATGAAGTGAAAAAGGTTGAAATTCGATAGCGTAATGCTGATCTGATTCCAACTTTTTTTATTTTTTGATACAAAAAAAGAACCTAGCTTATAAAAAACAAGGTTCCTCATTTATTTAGATTAAACACGTTCAACTTTACCTGATTTAAGTGCGCGAGTAGAAACCCAAACTTTTTTAGGTTTACCGTCAACTAAAATACGAACTTTTTGTAAGTTAGCTTTCCAAGTACGTTTGTTAGCGTTCATTGCATGCGAGCGGCGATTTCCGCTTTTAGTCTTACGACCAGTAATAAAACATTCTTTTGCCATTATTCTTACCTCCTTTGCCGATATCTCGAAGCAAAGCTTCAATACTCATACTTCAATAATTTATCATAATTACATTCATTTTGCAATAGTTTTCTTTCAAGTATTTTTACTTGACAGGTTTTATTTAACGAGAGTAAGAAGACGTGTTGCATTTTAATTTGTTCCTTTAAGCCGAAAGCTTCTGATAATCACATGAAAAAAATAATAAATGTACTCTAAAATGACAAAAAGATAAGATAGACAGATAGTTTCATCAATTATCCTTTTAAAAAGGCAGTAGCTATGATAAAATATAGAATAGTAATTTATGGCTTAAAAGCCAAAAGGAGGACTTTCAAAATGGCAGTTAAGATCAAAACACAATTTGGTACAATCGATATTACAAATGATGTGATTGCAACAGTAGTAGGTGGGGCAGCTACAGATATATACGGTATTGTAGGCATGGCTAGTAAAAATCAAATTCGTGATAACTTAAATGATATTCTAAAAAAAGAAAACTATTCTCGTGGCGTTGTGGTCAGACAAGAAGAAAATGGAGTTGCTGTTGATGTATTTACAATTGTCAGCTATGGAACAAAAATTTCAGAAGTTTGTCGTAATGTACAAGAAAAAGTAAAATACAATTTAGAAACAATGCTAGGTGTTTCTGCTAATGCAGTTAACGTTTATGTTCAAGGCGTTCGCGTCATGCAAGACTAATTTCAAATAATAGTCATTGTCACTTATTTAATGAAACGAGTGACTAAGGAGGATAATATCGGTGGAAGTAACAAAATTAGAAGGTAAACAATTTCAAGCAATGGTAGCCATTGGTGCCAAACGCTTAAATAAAAATGCTGAATTTGTGAATTCATTAAATGTTTTCCCAGTGCCAGATGGCGATACTGGAACAAATATGAATTTATCAATGACAAGTGGAGCAAAATCAGTTAATTCATCAACTTCAGATGAGATTGGTGAATTAGCAAATGCCTTATCAAAAGGCTTATTAATGGGCGCTCGTGGTAATTCAGGCGTAATTTTGTCACAATTATTTAGAGGATTCTCTAAGTCAATTACTGGAAAACAAACAATTAATGCGAAAGAATTTGCAGCTGCATTTACAAGTGGTGTGGAGACAGCTTATAAAGCAGTTATGAAACCAGTTGAAGGAACAATTTTAACTGTTGCTCGTGAATCAGCTAAAGCAGGCGAAAAGAAAGCTAAAGATACAGATAACTTAGTTACTGTAATGGAAGCTGTTGTTCGTGGTGCAAAAAAATCATTAGCTAAAACACCAGATTTACTTCCAGTACTTAAAGAAGTGGGCGTTGTCGATAGTGGTGGACAAGGACTGTTATTTGTCTACGAAGGATTCCTTGAAGCACTAACTGGAAATGTTGTTGCAGAAGATTATTATCAGCCAAATGAAAAAGAAATGACAGAGATGGTGAATGCTGAGCATCACCGTAGCGTTTCTAACCATATTGCGACAGAAGATATTAAATATGGCTACTGTACAGAAATTATGGTTCACATTGGTGAGGGCGAAACTGTGGATAGTGAATTTGACTATGAAACATTCCGTAATCATTTAGATGGCATTGGTGATTCTTTACTAGTTGTTGCAGATGATGAAATCATTAAAGTCCATGTTCATACAGAACATCCAGGTGAAGTCATGAACTATGGTCAAAAATTCGGTTCATTAATGAAAATTAAAGTAGACAATATGCGTTTACAACATGAAACAATTTTAGACCATGAAAAAGAAGCTCCAGCACCTGCTGCTAAAGCACCATACGGTATTATTGCGATTGCTGCTGGTGAAGGCGTGCAAGAATTATTCAAGAGCTTAGGCGCCAACTACATCATTAGTGGTGGTCAAACAATGAACCCAAGCACAGAAGATATCTTAAAAGCTGTTGCAGAAGTTCATGCTGAAAAAGTCATTATTTTACCAAACAACAAAAATATCTTTATGGCTGCAGATCAAGCAGCAGAAGTTAGCGATACGCCTGTTGTTGTTGTTCCAAGTAAAACAATTTCACAAGGAATGACTGCTATGTTGGCCTTTAATGATGCCAATGATTTGGAAACAAATAAAGCAGACATGACGGCTGAATTAGAAAATGTTGTTAGTGGTCAAGTAACCGTTGCTGTTCGTGATACGACGATTGATGGTGTTGCCATTAAGAAAAATGATTTCATGGGAATTATTGAAGGGAAGATTAAAATCTCTCAACCAAATCGCCAAGAAGTTACAATTGCAACGTTAAAAGAAATGATTACAGATGATAGTGAAATTGTTACAATTATTTTAGGTGAAGATGGCAGCATGAGTGAAGCAGAAGAGGTTGTTGCGGCAATCGAAGCTGAATATAGCGATGTTGAAGTTGAACTTCACAAAGGGAATCAGCCGGTTTATCCTTATATTTTATCTGTTGAATAGTCTTTATTTGGCACAATAGAAAAGAGGAAATGAAAATGGCACAACGTTATCATAGTGTTTTTGATATTATTGGCCCAGTGATGGTGGGTCCTAGTAGTTCACATACTGCAGGTGCCGCTCGAATTGGGAAAGTAGTTCAAAATATTTTTGGGAGTACGCCAAAAAAAGTTGATATTTATTTGTATGAATCTTTTGCCAAAACCTATCGTGGGCATGGAACGGATATTGCTTTAGTTGGTGGTTTATTAGGGATGGATCCTGCAGATGAACGCTTAGCTGATTCAATTGAAATAGCTAAAGAAGTGGGAATGGATGTCCGATTTATTCCAACTGACGAAAAAGCTGAGCATCCTAATTCAGTCAGAATGATTGTGTCTAATGACGAAAAATCATTATCAGTCTTAGGAATTTCAATTGGTGGTGGGAAAATTCAAATCTCTGAGGTAAATGGTTTTAAAATCCAATTGGAAGAGAATCAACCTACATTTTTAATTGTTCATCAAGATGTTCCAGGAATCATTGCTCAAGTTTCTAATATTTTAGCTGACAAAGGGATAAATATTGGCACCATGACGGTCTCTCGTGAATCGAAAGGTCAACAGGCGATTATGATGATTGAAATTGATCAATATGAAGTTGGAGAAACATTGACGGAATTAAGACAAGTCGATCATATCAAACAAGCAAGTTTCTTTAAATAAACGGATTTTAAAAGCTGGACAAAGACTCTTTGTTCAGCTTTTTGCCATGATTCTTGCGTAGCAATAATCTTAGAAGTATAATGGATTAATTAGCAAGCTGGCAAGTAAGTGTTGGCTAGAAATTATGATTAGGGAGTAATGAAGAATGTTTCAATCAATTAAAGAATTAGTGGAAGAAGCCAATAAAGTCGGTAGTATTGCCGAAGTGATGATTCAATTAGAATCAGTTACTACAAGAATGCCTCGTGAAGAAGTTATTAGTAAAATGGAGCAACAGCTAGCCGTTATGGAAAGTGCTGCTAAAAAAGGCAATGCGGGTGTAAAATCAGCAACTGGATTAACAGGCGGCGATGCAACTAAATTAGAAGCCTATTTAGCTGCTGGAAACTTTTTAAGCGGAGAAACCATTTTAATCGCTGTTCAAAATGCGATTGCTACCAATGAAGTAAATGCGGCAATGGGTTTGATTTGTGCTACGCCAACGGCAGGTAGTGCAGGCGTTGTTCCTGGCGTTTTATTTGCTGCAAAAGATCGATTAACTATGGATCGTGATGCCATGGTACGCTTTTTATTTGTTGCAGGAGCATTTGGATTAGTCATTGCTAATAATGCTTCAATTAGTGGAGCAGAAGGTGGTTGTCAAGCAGAAATCGGCAGTGCTAGTGCGATTGCTAGTGCCGCGTTAGTCGATGCAGCAGGGGGAACACCTGAAATGTGTAGCGCGGCAATTGCGATGGTTTTGAAAAATATGATGGGGTTAATCTGTGATCCAGTAGCGGGTTTAGTGGAAGTACCTTGTGTCAAACGTAATGCTCTAGGTGCCTCACAAGCAATGATATCAGCAGATATGGCTTTAGCGGGGATTACTAGTGTCATTCCAACAGATGAAGTGGTTGAAGCGATGTACAAAGTCGGAAGACAAATGCCGGCAATCTTTAAAGAAACAGCAGAAGGAGGGTTGGCAGATACGCCAACAGGACGTGAAATCAAAATGCGTATCTTTGGTCAGTCTGTATAATTAAATGGAGAAATCAATTTATGATCCTGTTGAGCTTTTGCCGCAGGTTGGACCAAAACGCTTAGAGGCGCTTCATCAATTGGGTATTTATACGATCCTAGATGTTTTGTCTCATTATCCTTTTCGTTATGAAGATATTCAGGTCAAGGATTTAGCTGAAATTGAAGATCAAGAAAAAGTAACTTTAAAAGGTAATGTAGTCTCTGAAGCGGTTTTAACACGTTTTGGACCTAAAAAAAATCGTTTGGTTTTTCGTTTGGCGATTGATCATGCGGTGATTGCTGTTTCTTTTTTTAATCAGCCTTATTTGAAAAGTAAAATTATAGCCGGGGAAGAACTGGCGGTATTTGGCAAATGGGATGGCAAACGTAAAAGTTTAACTGGAATGAAAATTCTAGGTGTTGCTGCGAATGATGAAGAATCATCAAATTATGAATCCATTTACAGTACAAATAAAGGCATCAAGCAAAAGACGATTTTTCAATTAGTAGAGAACGCTTATGAACGCTATCAAGATGTGATTCCAGAAATTATTCCGACTTATTTAAGAGAAAAATATCGTTTAATTCGTCACTGCGAAGCGATTTATGGAATGCACTTTCCGACAGAAGAAGAACAAACAAAGCAAGCGAGACGTGAAGTTGTTTTTGAAGAGTTCTTAGTTTTTCAGATGAAGATGCAAGTTTTACGAAAACAGGAAAAAGCTGTTGGACGCGGTACAGCTATATTATACGATGTTGCTGCATTACGACAGTTTATTACCTCGTTACCATTTGAATTAACGAAGGCTCAGAAAAGAGTAGTAAATGAAATTTGTGGTGATTTAAGACAGTCCTTACATATGCATCGTTTGTTACAAGGTGATGTAGGGAGTGGTAAGACAATTGTTGCGGCAATTGCTTTATTTGCCACGGCTGATGCAGGTTTTCAAGGTGCATTAATGGTACCAACGGAAATTTTAGCTGAGCAGCATATGGAAAGTCTATCCCAGCTGTTTGAAGCTACAAATGTCAAAGTTGCTTTGCTAACGGGTTCAACAAAAACTAAAGAGCGACGGGAGATTTTAGCGGGGCTTGCGACTGGAGAATTGGATGTTATTGTTGGAACGCATGCCTTAATTCAAGAAGATGTGCAATTTGCTCGATTAGGTTTGGTTATTACGGATGAGCAGCATCGTTTTGGTGTAAATCAACGTCGAATTTTAAGAGAAAAAGGTGAACATCCAGATGTGTTATTTATGACAGCGACACCAATTCCTAGAACGTTGGCAATTACAGCATATGGTGAAATGGATGTATCCGTCATCGATGAATTACCTGCTGGACGGATTCCGATTGAAACAACATGGACAAGACCGAAAAACTTTGAACTCACATTGGAGTTTATTGAACGTCAGCTAAGAAAAGGCTCTCAAGCATATGTTATTTGTCCGTTAATTGAAGAGTCTGAAAGTTTAGATGTGAAAAATGCAACAGATATTTATGAAAAACTTTGTTACTATTATGAACCAAAACAGTTTAATGTTGGCTTGCTTCACGGGAAGATGAAACCGGCAGAAAAAGAAGCAATTATGGATGCATTTAAAAATAACAAAATTCAAGTTCTTGTTTCAACGACGGTCATTGAAGTTGGTGTAAATGTCCCTAACGCTACGACGATGGTAATTTATGATGCAGATCGTTTTGGTTTATCACAATTGCATCAACTTAGAGGTCGAGTTGGACGGGGAACAAAAGAATCTTATTGTATTTTAGTTGCGAATCCTAAAAATGAAACTGGGATTGAACGAATGAAAATTATGACAGAAACTACGGATGGGTTTGTATTAAGTGAAAAGGATTTGGAGTTAAGAGGTCCGGGTGATTTGTTTGGCAATAAACAATCCGGTGTTCCAGAGTTTAAAGTAGGTGATATTGTTGGTGATTTCGGTGCTTTAGAGGCTGCGAGACAAGAAGCAGCAGCATTAATTAACCAAGAAAACTTTTTTGACAATCCAGACTATGCACCTTTAAGACGTGAAGTAGGTTTAGAAAATATCAGTGCGTTAGATTTTGATTAATAGATAAAAACTCTTTTTTGTGAAAAAAACAAAAAGTGACAGAGGTTTTTTTACTTTCAAGTAATTGATAAATATGCGATAATAAAGTAGTAAATGAATGATACTCATGTCAGTAGGAGGCAACTAAATTGAAAATTGCAGTAGACGCAATGGGTGGCGATAACGCACCTCAAGTGATTGTAGAGGGCGTTATGTTAGCCGCAAAAGAATTTAATGATATTGAATTTATATTATATGGTAAGGAAGAGGCAATCCGGACCTATCTAACCGATGAAAAAAATATAAAAATTGTACACACGGATGAAAAAATCAATAGTGATGATGATCCTGTTCGTGCAGTGCGTCGTAAAAAGAATGCATCTATGATTTTAGCTGCTCAAGCAGTAAAAAATAAAGAAGCTGATGCGTTGTTCTCAGCGGGAAATACAGGAGCGTTATTAACGGCGGGCTTACTAATTATTGGTCGAATTAAAGGAATTGATCGCCCAGGATTAATGCCAACCTTACCTGTTGTGACGGGTGAGGATCAAGTCTTTAATTTAATGGATGTTGGGGCAAATGCCGATACAAAACCTGAAAATATTTTACAGTATGCAATTTTAGCCAGTTATTATGCTAAATTTGTTCGTGGAATAGATAACCCAACAGTTGGACTATTAAATAACGGAACAGAAGAGAACAAAGGAAACGATGTTACCAAACGTGCATATGCGTTATTAAATGCTGAAAAAGAAATTAATTTCATTGGGAATGTTGAAGCTAGAGAATTATTAAATGGTGTAGCCGACGTAGTTGTGACAGATGGATTTACTGGAAATGCAGTACTGAAAACTGTTGAGGGTACAGCAATGTCAATGATGAAACTATTGAAAAATGCAATTTATGGTAGTGGGATTAAAGGAAAAATTGGCGGAGCTTTATTAAAAACGAGTTTAACTGAAATGAAAGATAAGTTAGATTATTCACGTTATGGTGGAGCGGTTTTATTTGGAGTGAAGGCACCTGTTGTGAAAACCCATGGCTCAACAGAAAAAGAATCAGTTTACTTTACCATTCGTCAAATTCATGAAATGTTGAATTCTCATGTTATTGATGATTTAGTTACGTATTTTGATCAAAAGGCTTTAGAAGAGGCTGAAGCTGCTAAAGCGGAAGATGTTGAAGGATAAAGGTTTGTTTAGCGTCTAGTAAAAAAAGGTGGACAAATCCGTCACTTATCAGTAAAATAATGATGATACGGACTATTCAATCTGAAAATTGACTGAATGAATTTAAAATGAGAATTTGATAATGGAGGTGTAACTGTGTCTCAAAATGAAACTTTTGATAAAGTAGCTAAAATTATTGTAGAACGTTTCGGCGTAGATGAAGAAAAAGTAACAAGTGAACTAACTTTTAAAGATGATTTAGGAGCAGATTCATTGGATATTGTTGAGCTTGTAATGGAGCTTGAAGATGTTTTTGGAACGGAAATTTCTGATGAGGATGCTGAGCAAATCGCAACGGTTGGCGATGCTGTTAAGTATATTGATGCTCACCTTAGTTAATAAAAACAAATGACATGCTAGATAGACATCTGTGTAATTAGGTGGCTATCTAGCTTCTTTTAACTTCCAGAATAGTTGGAGTCAAAATTTTCTTTATGATATAATTAGGAGATTTAAAAGCTAGAATTTACTTGATTTATTAGAATGAAATTTTAAGTTTCTACTCGATTTATGAGAAATAGCTTTTTTTTAGTGGAAAAATTTTATTTTTAAGGGAAAACCAAGTATAATAAAGAAGTTCTGATTGATGGAAGGAGTGTTACAATGAATGAAGAATTTTTAAAAGAACTAAAAACTAAATTTGGGATTACATTTCAAAATTTAGCCTATTTACAAGAAGCTTTTACCCATTCATCATATGTGAATGAGCACAGGGATTGTCACATTCAAGACAACGAACGTATTGAATTTTTAGGAGATGCTGTTTTAGAACTTACAGTTTCTCGTTATTTATTCGATCATTATCCAACATTACCAGAAGGCAAACTAACCAAATTTCGTGCACGTATTGTTTGTGAGGCGAGTTTAAGTCAATTTGCAAAGGAATATGGTTTTGATCAATACATCCGTTTAGGTCGTGGTGAAGAACGAATGAACGGTAGAAATCGTCCAGCGTTGTTATGTGATTTATTTGAATCGTTTATTGGTGCCTTGTATTTAGATCAAGGTGTTGAAGCTGTTTTAGAATTTCTAAAACAAACGATTTTTCCTAAAATTGATGCCGGTGCTTTCTCCCATGTGATGGATCATAAAACGAATTTACAAGAATGGTTGCAACAAAATGGTGAAATTGTGATTGAATATACATTACTTGAAGAAGTCGGACCTGCACATGAGAAAGAATTTATTGTGGAAGTTGGAGCTGAAGGGAAAGTATTAGGTAAGGGGCAAGGAAAAACTAAAAAAGCTGCGGAACAAGCGGCTGCCGAAAATGCGTTATATATTATTCAAACAAGTAAATAATGGAAGGAGCCACGTCAACAGTGCATTTAAAGAAAATTGAAATTGCTGGATTTAAATCTTTTGCAGATAAAACGACAATTGAATTTGTGAATGGAGTTACTGCTGTTGTAGGACCTAACGGAAGTGGTAAAAGTAATATTACCGAAGCTATCCGTTGGGTGCTAGGAGAACAGTCTGCAAAAAGTTTGCGTGGTGGTCGAATGAACGATGTCATTTTTGCTGGTTCAGAGTCTAGAAAGCCGCTTAATTTGGCAGAAGTTACTTTGATACTAGAAAATGAAGATCACTTTTTGCCGTTAGATTTTAGTGAAATTAGTATTACTAGAAGACTGCATCGCAATGGCGATAGTGAGTTTTATTTAAATAAACAAGCTTGTCGTTTAAAAGATATTGTTGATTTATTTATGGACTCTGGTTTAGGAAAAGAATCTTTTTCAATTATCTCCCAAGGGAAAGTTGAAGCGATTTTTAATAGTAAACCTGAAGATCGTCGTGCTATTTTTGAAGAAGCAGCTGGCGTATTAAAATACAAAACGCGTAAAAAGAAAGCGGAACAGAAGTTATTTGAAACAGAAGATAATTTGAACCGCGTGCAAGATATTGTCTATGAACTAGAAGACCAAATTGAACCTTTACGTGAGCAAAGCAGCATTGCAAAAGATTATGTGATGCAAAAAGAAGAGCTTAGTGAAGTTGAAATTGCTTTGACAGCTGTAGAAGTAGAGTTGCTAAAAGAAAAATGGCTAGCGAATAAAGAGCAAGCTGAAAAATTAAGTATTGAGATTAGCGAAGCTCGTCAAGAATTGCAGACGGCTGAAGAAACAGTAGCTCATTTGCGCGAAAAACGTCAATTAATCGATAACCAACTAGATGAAAATCAATCGAAGTTAGTTTCAATGGTTCAAGTTTATGAACAGACAGAAGCTCAGAAAAAAGTTTTATCAGAACGTAGTAAAAACACACAAGAAAATCGCCAACAATTAGAAGAAGCTAAGTTAAAAATTGAAGCTAAAATTCATCAAGTTACACAAGAATTAGCTGAATTACAACGTGCTTTAGCTGAAAAACAAGAAAAAGAAAAAGAATTACGGCAAGAATTGCAAGAAGCTGAAAAAGAACGAAATCTATTGACGGAAGATAGTTCTATTACAATTGAAACACTACGTGATGATTATGTCGAATGGATGCAAAAGCAAACTACCTTACGTAATGAGCAAGGTTATTTGGAAAAAAGTTTTTTACAAGTTTCACAGAAAAATATGAAATCAGATGTAACGGTTCGGACATTGGAAGAGGATATTGCGGAAGCAACGAAACTTTATGAAGCCAATCAAGCGCAGTTAACGACGGTTCAAAAGAATTTAGCAAGCAAATTATTAAGTCATCAAGAGATTCAAGTAGACTTACAAAAAAATCGTTTTGATTTAGAAAATCATGAACAAAAAATGTATGAAGCCATGCGTTTAATGCAACAAGCTAAAGCAAAACGAGATAGTTTAGCTGATCTGAATGAAGATTATGCAGGATTTTATCAAGGGGTTAAAGAAATATTACGACGTAAGCAAGAAATTGGTGGAATTGTCGGAGCTGTTGCTGAATTAATCGAGGTTCCCAAACAAACAGAATTAGCCATTGATATTGCCTTAGGAGCTGCTAGTCAAAATGTAATTGTTAAAGATGAGGAAAGTGGCCGTAAAGGGATTACTTACTTAAAACAAAAACGTTTAGGTCGCGCAACATTTTTACCATTAACTACGATCAAACCTAGACATTTACCTAGTTCGATTGAAGCCACAGTTAAAAATAATCCAGGCTATTTAGGTATTGCTAGTCAACTTATTCATTATCCAGCATCAATTGAAAATGTGATGCACAATTTATTAGGAACGACAATTGTGGCACAAGATTTAAATTCAGCAAACCAGATCGCTCGTAGTATTCAATTTAAATACCGTGTAGTCACTTTAGAGGGCGATGTTATGAATGCTGGTGGGTCTATGACCGGTGGTGCGAGTAAAAAAGGCAATCAAGGAAGTATCTTTGCTCGTAAAAATGAATTAACTAATTTAAATCAACAAATTACAGCGATGGAAACGACTTTAGAAGCTAAAGAAATTGAAGTTCGTACACTAAAACAGACAGTCAAAAAACAAGAACTAGAATTAGAGGAATTAAGAGTTATTGGTGAGAAAGAACGATTAAACGAACAACAGCTAAAAAATGATGTTCAATTATTTTCTGAAAAAGTCAATCGCTATACCCGTGAGTTAAAAGCTTACACATATGAATCTCAAGAGGCCCAAGAAGAAACTGAGCATTATCATCAACGGACTGCTGAAATTGCAACAGAAATGACCGAGATTCAAACTGAAATGGATAAGATTAATTATCAGATTGAACTGATTTCCTCTGAAAATGAAAAACGCTCACAACTTCAAGAGTCGGCTAACCAACGAGTTCATGAAATGACGGCTAGTTTAGCTGTTGCAAAAGAGCAAGTAACAGGTTTAATCAAAGAAGAGCAACGCTTAAAAGAAGCGCTACAAGTTGAAGAAGATACATTAGCGACTAGTACGTTGCAATTAGAAATGATGATTAATAGTGATGGCAGCCATCAACTTTCTCAAGAAGAACTAGTTGAAAAATTAACTCAAATTCAAACGGAAAAAACGGCCTTTGAAACAGCTATCAATCAAATGAAAGAAGAACGTTCTCAATTAGAACTGGAAATTGATGAATACGATCGCACCGTTGCTGCGAAAAATAATCAGCAACATCATTTGTTGGAGCAACGTTCAAAAGCTGAAGTAGCCATGAATCGTCATGATGTCGAGATTGAGAATCGTTTAGCTCATTTAAGTGAAGAGTATGGCTTAAGTTTTGAATTTGCCAAGCAGAATCATCAGTTAACACTATCAATTGAGGATGCACGACAAAAAGTTAAATTATTAAAACGCAGTATTGAAGAACTAGGCTCTGTTAATATTGGTGCTATTGAGGAATTTGACCGTGTGAATGAACGTTTTACTTTCTTAACAGAACAACGAGATGATTTGTTAACAGCAAAAGCAAGCTTGTTTGAAACAATGGATGAAATGGATGAAGAAGTAAAAAAACGCTTTTCAGAAGTCTTTGATGCGATTCGTGATAAATTCGCCATTGTCTTTCCGAAGATGTTTGGTGGTGGTTATGCTGAGTTGCGTTTAAGTAACCCAGAAGATCTATTGAACACAGGAATTGAGATTATCGCCCAACCGCCAGGGAAAAAATTACAAAATTTAAGTTTACTTTCTGGTGGTGAGCGTGCCTTTACAGCAATTGCATTATTATTCGCAATTATACAAGTTCGTCCGGTGCCATTCTGTATCTTGGATGAAGTTGAGGCTGCTTTAGATGAAGCCAATGTGGCACGATTTGGACGTTATTTAAACCAATTTGAAGGAGATACCCAGTTTATTGTAATTACTCACCGCAAAGGTACAATGGAAGAAGCCGATGTTTTATACGGTGTTACTATGCAAGAATCTGGAATATCAAAAATTGTTTCAGTTCGTTTAGAAGAAGTTGAAGAAAAAGGGTTAGTCAGTAGCTAATGAAGTAGATAGATGTTAATGAGAAATCATTAACATCTATTTTGGTTATCCATAAAAATTCAAAATCAGTCTCACGGCGGATGGCAATAGTTTTTAAAAAAGGTACACTAAATAGGGATTTATTATAGAAAAAGTCCCTACTTTCGCAATTAATAGTTCACAATTGTAGGAATAAAACGTATACTGAATAGGATGAAACTATTAGGAGGACTTACATGATTAAACTAATTGCAATTGACTTAGACGGAACGCTATTAAATGAACATAAAGAGATTACACCAGCAACAAAAAAAGCCTTAACACAAGCTAAAAACATAGGTGTCAAAGTCGTTCTCTGTACAGGGCGCCCATTATTAGGGATGGCACATTATTTAGATGAATTAAATTTAAAAGAAGCTGGTGATTACGGAATTACCTATAATGGTGGATTAGTTCAACGAACAAATACCGGTGAAGTCTTATCACAAAAAACCTTAACAAAAACACAAATTAAAGAGTTGTACCAGTTAACTCAAGAATTGCAAGTTCCGCTTAATTTTATTGATCTCAAACAAGTTTACGCACCACCTTATCCAGAAAATCGTGACTCTCTATACGGCGGGATTATGAAAGCTTTACCGATGGTTTCTACAACCATTGAGGAGCTGCCAGAGGATTTGGAGTACAATAAAGCTGTTATTTGTATTGACCAGGAAATACTAGATGAAGCGATTGCTAAAATTCCAGTCGAGTTTACAGAAAATTACACAATGATGAAATCACGTCCAGTCTTATTGGAGGTTCTAAATAAAGAAGTCGACAAAGGGCGAGGACTAGCTGTTTTATGTGAGTTGTTAGACATTCATCCAGATGAAGTGATGGCACTTGGTGATGAAGAAAATGATATGGCCATGATTGAGTTTGCAGGTTTAGGTGTAGCGATGGGGAATGCAACGGATGAAGTCAAAGCAGCAGCTCAATTTGTTACAAAAAGCAATCTTGAAAATGGTGTAGCTTATGCTGTTGAGAAGTTTGTATTGAATAATGAAACTTATTAAATCTATGGTACAATAAAAATAGAAGTAGAAACAGAGGATGAGAAAGAGGTTACGTCATGGGATTTTTTGATAAAATAAAAAAAGCATTTACAGGTGAAGAAGTTGAAAAAACAGAAGTCACTGAAAAATATGAAAAAGGCTTAGAGAAAACGCGAAAATCATTTTCAGAACGTATGAATGAACTTTTTGCTAATTTCCGCACAGTAGATGAAGATTTCTTTGATGAATTGGAAGAAGTTTTAATTGGATCTGATGTTGGTTTTGAAACAACAATGGAGATTACAGATGCGTTGCGTCAAGAAGTAAAATTGCGAAATGCCAAGAACCAAAATGAAGTTCAAGAAGCGATTATTGAGAAATTAGTTGAACTTTATGAACGTGGTGAAACTGAAAATCCTGAAATCAAATTAAATCCTGATGGTTTAACTGTTATTTTATTTGTTGGAGTGAATGGTGTTGGGAAAACAACGACAATTGGGAAAATGGCTCATCAATATCAAGTAGCTGGTAAAAAGGTTTTATTGGCTGCTGGAGATACGTTTAGAGCAGGAGCGATTGATCAATTAAAAGTTTGGGGAGAACGTGTCAACGTGGACGTTGTTAGCGGAGCGGCTGGTGGTGATCCAGCAGCGGTTGTTTTTGATGCGGTGAAACAAGCGAAAGAACAAAATGCAGATATTTTAATGGTGGATACAGCTGGACGTTTACAAAATAAGGTCAATTTAATGAATGAACTAGAGAAGATGAAACGAGTAATTGATCGTGAGTTACCAAATACACCATTGGAAGTTCTATTAGTGTTGGATGCAACGACTGGTCAAAATGCAATGATTCAAGCGAAACAATTTAAAGAAACAACGGATGTAACAGGATTAGTTCTAACGAAATTAGATGGAACAGCTAAAGGTGGAATTGTTTTAGCGATTCGTAATGAGTTGCACATTCCTGTTAAATACGTTGGTTTGGGTGAAGGAATGGATGATTTACAAGTTTTTGATCCAAATGAATATGTCTTTGGTTTATTTAGTCAATTAATTAATAAAAAAGCTGAGTGAGTTTAGCATTTGGTTAACTAGTTGCCATGATTTGTGGTAACTGGTTTTTTTATCCAAAAAATTTCTCATTTATCCAAATTATCTATTGACTAAAGAGGCAAAAATAGGTACGCTAAACGAGTATGTAAACGAAAATCACTTGACAGCGAGTCAAAGCGGAAAGAAGGATTTAAAATGGAGTTAGAAAAAACGAATCAAATGAATGCTTTATTTGAATTTTATGAATCCCTATTGACTGAAAAACAACAGAGTTACATGCAGTTGTATTATGCAGATGATTTTTCGTTGGGCGAAATTGCAGAAGAATTCGGTGTCAGCCGTCAAGCGGTATATGACAATATTAAGCGGACAGAACATATTCTGAAAGAATACGAGCGTAAACTGCATAATGTAGCGGATTTTCTGCATGGCGAAGAGATTATTAATGAATTATCAGCATATGTCAGTGAAAAATATCCAGCAGATGAAAAATTAATTGACTTAATTAACGGGTTACAAGCAGAAAAAGAAGAAGAATAAGGATAGGTGAAAATAAATGGCATTTGAGGGATTATCAGAACGTCTTCAAGCAGCAATGAACAAAATGCGTCGTAAAGGGAAAGTTTCCGAAGCTGATGTAAAAGAAATGATGCGCGAAGTCCGTTTGGCTTTATTAGAAGCCGATGTAAACTTTAAAGTAGTAAAAGAATTTGTTAAAACAGTCAGTGATCGTGCAATTGGTGTAGAAGTGTTAGAAAGCTTATCACCAGCACAACAAATCGTTAAGATCGTTGATGAAGAACTGACGGCTTTAATGGGTGGCGAGCAGTCTGGCATTCAAGCATCAGCAAAATCACCAACTGTTATTATGATGGTGGGGCTACAAGGAGCAGGTAAAACAACGACAGCTGGTAAATTGGCGAACTTTTTACGTAAAAAACAAAATCGTAGACCGTTATTAGTTGCTGCCGATATTTATCGTCCAGCAGCCATTCAACAATTGCAAACATTGGGAGAACAATTGGACATTCCTGTATTTGCAATGGGAGATCAAGTAAGTCCTGTTGAGATTGCGAAAAAAGCAATTGAAAAAGCAAAAGAAGAACATCATGACTTTGTTATTATTGATACTGCAGGACGTTTGCATATTGATGAAACATTAATGACGGAGTTAACTGATATTAAAGCGATGACGAATCCAACTGAGATTTTCTTAGTAGTAGATGCGATGACTGGGCAAGATGCAGTTAATGTAGCGGAATCGTTTAACGCACAATTAGATATTACTGGGGTCATTTTAACGAAATTAGATGGGGATACTCGTGGTGGGGCAGCTCTTTCAATTCGCTCTGTGACCGGAAAACCCATTAAATTTACTGGTCAAGGGGAAAAACTAGAAGATTTAGAGCCTTTCTATCCAGATCGTATGGCAAGCCGTATCTTAGGTATGGGGGATATGTTAACCCTAATCGAAAAAGCTCAAACAGATTTCGATGAGAAAAAAGCCGAAGAAATGACGAAAAAAATGCAAGACAACAGTTTTGATTTTAACGATTTTATTGAGCAAATGGACCAGTTAAATAACATGGGACCGCTTGAAGATATCTTGAAGATGATTCCGGGAATGAACAATGTTCCAGGACTGGATAAAATGCAGATTGATCCTAAAGATACTGCACGGATGAAGGCTATTGTCTTATCCATGACACCTAAAGAGCGTGAAAATCCAGATTTATTATCACAAAGTCGTCGCCGCCGGATTGCTCGCGGTTCAGGTCGCCCAATTGCTGAAGTAAATCGGATGATCAAACAATTTAATGAATCGAAGAAAATGATGGGGCAAATGTCTAAAGGAAACTTTAATGGCATGGATGGAATGTTTGGTAGTGGCGTTGGTGGTAAATTAGGAAAAATGGCGATGAATTCAATGGTTCGCAAAAATAAAAAGAAACTTAGAAAGAAAAATAAAAAGAAAAAATAAAGTGAACTTAGTTGATTTTTTTAGTGCAGTTGTTTAGAAATCAGGAATGTAAACCTTATTAAATCAGTCTTTTAAAGAAATTATCTAAAAAAAATAGCCCTGTAAAGAAAAAACACTTTACAGGGGGGCAAAAGACTGGTAATATATGTAAATGTGAGATAGTTATTGGAGGTGTAAATAAAGATGGCAGTAAAAATCCGTTTAAAACGTATGGGCTCTAAAAAGAATCCATTTTACCGTATGGTAGTTGCAGATTCACGTTCTCCTCGTGATGGACGTTATATCGAAGTTGTTGGAACATACAATCCAGTTGTTCAACCAGCAGCAGTTAAAGTGGAAGAAGAAAAAGTACTTGGCTGGTTAGCTAATGGTGCACAACCTTCTGATACAGTTCGTAACATCCTTTCAAAAGAAGGTATTATGAAAAAATTCCATGAATCAAAAAACGTTAAATAAAAAGGATGTTTTCTATGGCTGACGTTAAAGAATTAATTCTTACCATTGTTCGTCCTCTGGTTACTCATCCAGAAGAGTTGGATATTGTAATCGAGGAAACTAACGAGTATCTTGATTATCAATTGTCGGTTCATCCGGATGATATTGGACGGGTGATTGGAAAACAAGGTCGCGTAGCAAAAGCAATTCGTACAATTGTGTACAGCGTGAGGGTCAAAGGACCGAAGCGTGTACGTCTATCAATTGTCGATAGTTAATCCCATTTAATAACGAAAAAACCATTTTCATTTTAGAATGAAGATGGTTTTTTATATTGTCTAAAAAGAAAAAATGAATTTCTGAGAATATTCCTGCTTTTAGCAGAGTTCATAGCCATTTTATGGTACAATAGTGACGACAAACTAATAGAGAATGAGGGATATTGTGACTGAATTATTTAATGTAGGTAAAATTGTAAACACACAAGGTTTAAAAGGAGAAGTACGAGTTATTTCTAGAACGGATTTTCCAGATGAACGCTATAAAAAAGGCAATAAACTCTTATTACAACAAGAGGGTAAGCCGACAATCGAACTAACCGTAACCAATCACCGCAAGCACAAAAACTTTGATATTCTAACCTTTAAAGATCATCCATCAATTAATGATGTTGAAAAATATCGTGATGGAATGCTTCAGATTACTTCTGAACAAATGCATGAGTTACCTGAAAATGAATTTTATTTGCATGAAATTATCGGGCTAAATGTGATTGATGAAGATGGGGAAGAAATCGGGAAAATCAAAGAAGTTTTATCGCCAGGTGCGAATGATGTTTGGGTGATTCAACGAGTACAACAGAAAGATTTATTAATTCCTTATATTGAAGAAGTTGTGAAAAAAGTTGATATTGCTAACGGTGTTGTGACTATCCATATTATGGAAGGGTTAGACTAATGAGAATTGATGTTTTAACGTTATTTCCTCGAATGTTTGAGGGACCAATGAAGGAATCAATTATCGGGAAAGCTATTGAAAAAAAGTTGCTTGAGTTAAATGTAACGAATTTTCGTGAGTTTTCTGATCATCGTCATCAAAATGTTGATGATTATCCTTATGGAGGTGGAGCAGGCATGTTGTTAATGGCTCAGCCAATATTTGGAGCAGTTGAAGCCATTGAAGCAGAGACACCTGAAACAAAGAAACGAGTTATTTTATTAGATCCTGCAGGAGTTCCTTTTACTCAATCAGTGGCAGAAGAATTAGCTGAAGAAGAACACCTAATTTTTATTTGCGGTCATTATGAAGGATACGATGAACGAATTCGTGAATTGGTAACTGATGAGATTTCTTTAGGAGATTATGTCCTAACTGGTGGTGAATTAGGTGCTATGGTGATTGTAGACGCCACTGTTCGTCTTTTGCCTGATGTTTTAGGTAATCAATCTTCAGCGTTAACAGACTCTCATTCTACTGGTCTTTTAGAGCATCCTCAATACACGCGACCTGCAGATTTTCGTGGGATGGAAGTGCCGGCAGTTCTAACCAATGGCAACCACAAATTAATTCGTGAATGGCAAGAAAAGGAATCCTTACGTCGTACGTATCAAAGACGTCCAGATATGTTAGAGGAAGTAAAACTAACAAAAGAGCAAAAACTTTGGTTAAAAGAGATTCGCGCAGAAGAGTCAGATTCAAATGCCGATTAAAAGAAAATTTCTTTAGATATCAAGGAAAAGACCTTTACAGCTGTTTTAAGTTATGGTAAACTATTTTAGGTGAGTGGAGAAAATCCGCTCGATTAACGATGTTCCGCTATGCCCGATTGGAGGCGTATGAATGTTTGTTGGAAGGAGAAAAAATAATGAGTCAATTAATGGAATCAATCACAAATGAACAATTACGTTCTGATATCCCAGCTTTCCGCCCAGGAGATACAGTTCGTGTTCACGCACGCGTAGTCGAAGGTACTAGAGAACGTATCCAACTTTTTGAAGGTGTTGTAATCAAACGCCGTGGAGCTGGAATTAGCGAAACTTATACTGTTCGTAAATTATCAGGTGGTGTTGGTGTTGAACGTACGTTCCCAATCCACACTCCTCGTGTTGCACAAATCGAAGTTATCCGTCATGGTAAAGTACGTCGTGCTAAATTGTACTACTTACGTGCATTACATGGTAAAGCTGCTCGTATTAAAGAAGCTCGTCGTTAAGACAAGCATTAAAACCCTTGAGTATTCAAGGGTTTTTTCTTTTGTTTTGATAAATGTTTATTCGGGAAAAGTAAAAAATGATAGAACTAATTTAATTTTTTTGAATGCTTCTTACTAAAAAATATCCTTCTAGTATTTAATTAGAGGAATATTTTTTATTTTCTAGTATTTTGAAAAATGCGAAAAGTTGCAAAATAATGCAAAAACATGTAGACTAAAAATAAGGAGTGAGGAATCATGTTAATTGAGGAACGTTTAGAAAAAATAAAAACAATTATTGAAGAAAATAAAAGTGCCACAGTTGACTACTTATCTGATTTTTTACGAGTATCCAAAGATACAATTCGGCGTGATTTAATTAAGTTAGAACAACAAAATAGTATTCGTCGAACCCATGGTGGTGCAATTTTAGTAAATCGAGAAGCTTTAATTTTTGATTACCAGCAACGTTCAACTCAATTTAGCTCAATTAAAACAGAAATTGCGCAAAAAGTTGCAGAAATCCTTAAAGATAATTCTAGTATATTATTTGATTCCTCAACAACCGTAGAGGCCGCCATTCGTTCTTTAGAAAATAAAACCTTTCATGGAATTACCAATTCATTGAGCCACGCAATGTTACTGGCGACTTATGATAAAGTTGAAGTGACAGTCTTACCTGGAAAACTTCATAAAGAGCAGCTATTTTTATATGGAACAGATACGGTCAAAAAAATTGAACAATATCGCACAGATTATACAGTGCTAGGTGTTTTTGCTATATCGGAGGCAGGACTTTTCATTCACACAGAAGAAGAAGGCTTAGTTAAACGTCAAATGATAGCCCAAGGGAATACTGTGATTGCATTGGCCGATCATACGAAAATTGAGACAACAGGCTTTTTTAAAATATGTTCTTTAGCTGCACTGGATATTTTAATTACCAATGAACAGCCTAATTCTGAGTTTATGAGGCATTTAATTGAGAATCATGTTGAACTTATCCTAACAAAAGAATCAAAGGAGAGAATAAATCATGACAACTAAAAAAATTGAATTGGGCTTAGTCAAAGAACCAATTATTTTCCCAAACGTAGCACCAACGATGCTGACGGATGAAACAATCAATGAACGAAAAGCAAAGCTATTATCAGCGATGAAAAAAGCAGGCTTTAACACATTAGCTATTTATGCAGATAAAGAGCATGGTAGTAATTTTGAGTACTTAACGGGATTTATTCCTCGATTTGAAGAAGGGTTATTGATTATTGAAGATTCTGGCAGTTGCACCGTTATTTTAGGTAATGAAAATCTGAAAATGGCGCAATTCTCACGTGTGCCAGTCACGTTAAAGCATAGTCCGCTATTTTCTTTACCTAATCAACCAATGGACAATGAAGGACCTTTAGAGGATATTTTGATTGAACTAGGTTTGAATAAAAAACAAAAAATTGGTCTAGTGGGTTGGAAACTATTTACATCTAAGAATAGCAAAGTTGCATCTTACTTTGATTTGCCTTATTTTATAGTGGAGGCTTTTATCAATAGTAAACATCCAGAAACAGAATTAGTGAATGCGGCAGCCTTATTTATTGGAAATTCAGGCGTTCGTACAGTCAATAATGCCAATGAAATTGCTCATTATGAATATGGTGCAAATCTGGCTTCAACGAGTATTTTAACTGCAATGAATGCCGTTGAAGTGGGGATTAGTGAGGCTGAATTAGGTAATTTGTTAACAGCTGAAGGACAATTCAACTCCGTTGTAACGATTGCAGCGACGGGGAAGCGATTTGAAAAAGCAAATCTATATCCAACACATAAAAAAGTTCAGTTAGGTGATCCATTATCATTGACGACAGCTTTCAAAGGTGGTTTATCTAGTCGAACTGGTTTTGTGATTGCTTCAAAACAACAATTGCCAGAAAATCAAAAAGATTATATTGAGCGGGTAGCACAACCGTATTTCAATACCGTTGTTAGTTGGTTGGAAACGATTAGGGTTGGAATGACTGGAGAAGAGCTGTATCATTTAGTGGAAACCGTTTTTCCTAAGGAGAATTACCATTGGCACTTGAATCCTGGGCATTTAGTGGCAGATGAGGAATGGATGGCATCCCCTGTTTATGGAGGATCTACAGAAATCTTGCAAAGTGGGATGATTTTTCAACTAGATATTATTCCTTCGATTGGAGGCTATACAGGTGTCAGTGCAGAAGAATGTGTGGCGCTTGCAGATGAAAAATTGCAAACTACTATCAAAAAAGAGTATCCAGCGTTATGGGAACGAATTGTAATTAGAAGAAGGTATTTAGAGGAAGATTTAAACATTAAATTAAGCAAAGATATCGTGCCTTTGTCTAATACCGTTGCCTATTTACGTCCTTTCTATTTAGCTAAAGATCAGGCTTTTCACTGCAAATAATTTGTTCTTATTTTACTAGTTTTTGTTTGCTGAAAAACTTAAATGTGTCACTGTAAATTAGTTGTTCTAAAGACTAGTTTTTTCCTGTAGAGGGTGTTATAATGGGAAGAAATTCTTTAAGTTATGTTTAATAGGCTAGTAAAAAGGGAGATAATGAAAGTGAGAAACTATTATTTTTTAGAATATGGCAGTGACAAGTGTTTGGCAGTAGTTGAAAATGATTTGCGTGAACGTTATTCATTGGATTTTGATAAACACGGAGATTGTATTGTAGGTGACTGTATCCATTATTCTGGGAATTATGCAGATCAAATGTTAATCAAAGAGAATTTCTTTGGTAAAGAATGGCAATATCCTCAACATAAGGAATATGAAACCATTGTAGCGATTAGTTTTACTGAAGGAAAAAATAAAAATAAAATCAATAAATGCAACACCATTAAATCTTGGTTTGATCAGTTAGATCATTTGCATTTGCTTAAAGAAGAAACGGTTGAAAATTAATAAATGATAACTAGAAGAAGGAGCTCTCGTAGCTACTTCTTTTTATTTTGGACAAGTAAAGTTACTATTTTTTCAATGGAAAGTAGTTTATACTTAAGAAGTAGATAATTAAAAAAGGTAGGGGTTTAATTTAAATGGAAACGATTGTAGAAAATTTTGAAGAAATATTACGTGAAAAACAAATTCCATTAGCAAAATCAGTTGCTGAAACGGGAGAAACTTTTTATACTGGGAATTTTCAAGTAACTACAGAAAAGGTCGTTCCTTTTAGCGTTGCTTTTCAAACAAAAGAAAGCATTAGCGATGTTCAAATTCTTTACTCAAAATTAAGCTATGTGAAGGATTTTCAAAAAAAGGCAGAAGTATTAGCACTTATCAACCAGTTAAATGAAGATGAAAGTAGTTATTATCGTGTTTGTTTAGCGGAGGATGGCGAGGTTTATTTGCGTTTATTAACTAGGATCACCAATGCGGTACAACCAATTTATGAAATGTTGATTACGGGTTCGAGTGTAGTTAAAAAAGTCCTTGATCAATTAGTTTTAATTGGGCATTAATCAAAATCTAAAATAGAGTGAGTTGAGAAAAAATGTCCCTTGAAAAAAGTCTTTTTCATACAGAAGTAATAAACTCAGATGGTGTGGCGGGAAAAGCCTATGTAAAAAATGGTGGTTTATCTGTGACCGTTTCTAGTCCGTTGAGTTCAGATACAGGAACCAATCCAGAGGAATTGTTAGGATTAGCCTATAGTACGTGTTTGAACGCCACCGTGCAAACTATCTTAAAAGAACAGGGTACGATAAATAAAAGTACAGTACAAATCAATGTTGATTTAATTCCAGAAGCGGTGGGGTATCATTTTGATGTTCAAGCTTTTGTATGGATCGAAGATTTTTCATTAGCAGAGAGTACGATTATTGTGGCGGCGGCAGAATTACGTTGTCCCATTTCTAAATTATTGGTAAACAGTAAAACTGTGACTGTTCAAGCCGTTTAAAGTAATCTTAATAAAAAAAAGTCCTTTCAATCAAAATTGAAAGGACTTTTTAAAATTAACGATAATTAGAAAATTGTAAATCAACGTCCAAATTAGCACCACGCAATAAGGCGATGACTTGTTGTAAATCATCACGGCTTTTACCTGTTACTCGAATTTGATCATCTTGGATGGTGCTTTTTACTTTAATCCCAGATTGTTTAATCAAGTTATTAATCTTTTTTGCATTTTCTTTATCAATTCCACTAATTAAATCGGCATGTTGGCGAACGTTTCCACCGAAGGCTTTTTCACTTTCACCATAATGAATATTTTTAGTTGGAACCCCACGTTTAATTAACTTACTTGTTAAAACATCTTTTACTTGTCCAATTTTGTATTCATCTTCAGAAATCAACACCAATTGATTTTTTTCAAATTTAATATCACTAATTGAACCTTTAAAATCAAAGCGATTTTTGATTTCTTTTAATGCAAGTGCGAGTGCATTTTTCACTTCCTCTTGATTCAGTTCAGAAACAATATCAAAGCTAGCTTCTTTCGCCATTAGAGTCACTTCCTTATCTTATAAATTAATTCATTAACGCTTTCATTCTATCATAAATTCAGGCTAAATGTGTAAAAGATGAGAAAATAATCGGTATTGACTAGTTATGCTTTCTTTATTTATTAAAACTTGTTATTCTTTATTCTGTATCAATAAAAAAGGAGGATCTATAGTGGCAAAATTAAAGATGCCTAATGTTTGGGCAGAGCTGTGTAAGAAAATATTTTTTGTATTTTTTGCAGCTATTACAAATGCAATTGCATTGAATAACTTTTTGATTCCAGCAAAAGTTTATGGAGCAGGATTAAATGGGGTTTCGCAATTATTATCTTCTTTTCTCTATGACTTCAATCATATTAGGATTAGTACTGGTATGTTGATTATGTTATTTAACATTCCAATTGCATTATTAGGATGGTATAAAGTTGGACGTGATTTTACGTTATTTAGTTTTTTAACCGTAGCCTTAATGTCTTTCTTTTCAATTGTTTTACCTGTTCAGGAAGTCACGAATGATCCGATTATGAATGCAATTGTTGGTGGAGTTATTAGTGGTGTGGGTGTTGGATTTGCACTGAAATATGGTTTTTCTACTGGTGGAATGGATATTGTCTCAATGGTATTAGCAAAAACAACTGGTCGTTCAATTGGAAGTTTAATGTTTGGGATTAATTTCATTATTATTTCTGCAGCTGGTTTTATTTATGGCTGGGAATATGCACTGTATACACTGTTATCGATTTATGTATTAACTAAAGTTGTAGATACGATTCACACAAGTCATCAAAAGGTAACCGCAATGATCGTAACACAGCATGCACCAGCAATGACTGCAGCTATTCGTGAAAAATTAATTCGTGGTATCACATTATTACCAGCAAAAGGCGGCTATACAGGTAGTGATAGTACAGTTTTAATGGTAGTTGTGACGCGTTATGAATTATATGATTTAGAACAAGCTGTTCGTGAAACCGATCCAACCGCATTTGTAAATATTTTACAAACAAATCGAGTAATTGGGGAATTCTGGGATAGCGATCGTCAAAAAATTCATCGTGAAGAAAGTAAAAAAATTTAAAATCAAAAACTCCAGTTCACACACTGGAGTTTTTGATTTTTTTATTAAGCTAAGTTCAAATAATTTTCAAGATAAACAGCTAATCCATCTTGGTCATTTGTCAATGGCGTAATATCATCCGAAATTTTCTTTAAAGCATCAATTCCGTTTTGCATAACAACTCCATGACCAGCATATTGAATCATTTCATAGTCATTATCTTCATCACCAAATGCAACAATATCTTTTTGACTAAAGCCATAAACATCCGCAATTCGTTCCACTCCAAGTGCTTTTTGAACTCCGGCAGAAACGACTTCTAAACAAGGCGTTTCTCCACCCCAAGTCCGAACTTCGATATCATTACCATAGCGAGTAATTAACTCTTGGGTAATGAGTTGTTGATTTTCTTTAGGCGTGAATAAACAGACAGAAGTTGGATTATCTTTTAACGTGTCTGAATTTAATGTCATGAAACTATCTTTGCCATTGGGGAAAAAATTTTGATTCGGTTCATAGAATTTATCCGCATAAAAAGCATCTTTAACCTCAGCACAAATCATATGAATATCAAGATTTTTCTTAAGAGATAACATATCTAAAGCAATATCACGTTCTAAGGTTAAATGATATTGTGATTTCCAGTTTTGATCAGCAGGCATATGACACAAGGCACCATTAAAGTTGACAATCGGCGTATCTAAACCTAATTGTTGGTAAAACTGTTTACTAATTCGATAAGGTCGTCCAGTAACGATTGAAATCGTATGACCGGCTTCACGGGTTTTCTTAAAGACTGATTTTGTCTTTTCTGAAATTTCTGATTGATTATTTAAAGTTGTACCATCTAAATCGATAGCAATTAGTTTTTTATTCATAAGTCCCTCCAAATAAGTTGCCTTTTAGGCTATGTTTATAGTGTACCATAAAATGAAGAACTGTGTGACCGAAAATACTAGAAAATTATTCAGCTTCTGTTATTCTCGGAAATAAATGAATAAAGTTATAAAATAAAAGATGTACTATTTTAGACAGTACAGTATACTTAGAATAAAAGATCATACATATTGAATTTTAATAAAGAAAAAAGGGGGAGTTAGTATGGATAAATATACGTCTAAAAGTATCCCATTATTAAAAAAGTTACCAGTTCCAACCTTAGCTCAAACGATGGCAGAATTAGTTTTATGGGTGGAGCCTTTAGTGACAACAACTGAATTAGCAGATTTAAAAAGTGAAATTGCTCAGTTTAGTCAAGACGATGGAATAGGTGAATTTCTCCAACAGAAACTTGAAAATGAAGCGGAAGCAACAACTGGTAGTTGGCTGAATAAAATGTGGCAAGAAAGTTATTTAGCTGGAAGAGGAAGCCTTCAAACAGAATCAAATTTTGCAGTAGTAATGGACACTCGGGCTTTTAAAAAGCAGGAAACTAGTCAGCTTATTGCGAACGTTTGTTTCAGTTTGACGGAAATTTATCATAGTTTTGTTGAAGAAACCTTCGCTATAGAGCAAACAAAATTTGGCACATATGAAGAGGCATCTGCTTATTTAAATTTCTTTAGAAGCTGCCGAATTCCTGGTAAAGATCAGGATACTTTTTATGTAGCTCCATTGACTAAGGTTAGCAATCACGTTATTTTCATTCTAGATAATCATTTTTATGTGCTACCTGTAACAGATGAAAAGGGACAGCTCTATTCTAATCGATGGCTACAGCGAGAAATAGCTCAGCTAATTCAGATGAAAAAAGCAAGTGGTCCTAATGTGACAGCTTTTACAGGTCTAGATCGGAATGCTTCATTTGAAGTCTATCAAGAACTGTGTGGTTCACCACAAAATAAGAAGAACTTCGACATCATTCATGATGCGTTAGTTGTGATTTCATTAGATCAAGAGCAAGCTAATGAAAAAGTAGATTTGATTGAGGCAGCACTTTATCAACCAGAGCAACACTATTTTTCAAAAACAATTCAAATTAAACTGGATAGAGAACAAAACATGAGCTTTAATTTTGAGCATACTGGAATTGATGGTTTGCCAACCTTTCAGATAGCGAAACGATTTTATCAACAATTAGAACAAGCTATAGAAGAAACTGGAATTATTCCTCTTGAATCGATCAATAGCCTATCTTGGGAACTGAATGAATCCCAAATTATTCTTTTGCAAAATGCTGAAAAAAAGACAATTCATCAAGGCAATCAACTAGTGATTATAACGAATCATTTTACAGAATACGGCAAAGAACAATTAAAAAAATTAAACTATAGCCCAGATGGATTCTTTCATATGGCATTGCAGTTGGCACAGTATCGACTTTTTGGTGAATTGCAATCCGTTTATGAACCAGTAGGAATGCGCCAATTCTATCAAGGACGAACAGAATGCGCTCGTAGTGTAAGCAATGAAAAACTAGCATTTATTCAAGCTTACGAAGCGGATTCCTTAACCGTAGAAAAAGAATCACTAGTAGAACTATTTAGTCAGGCAGTTACAGCCCATGTGATCCGCTTAAAAATGTGCCAAAATGGCTTTGGAGTGGAACGTCATTTATTTGGCTTAAAAAACATGGCACAAAAATGGCACAAAGAAGTACCTGATTTATTTTCAACAAAAGCTTTTCAAAAATTAAGTACCGATTTTATTTCAACTAGCGGTGTGGCAGCGGATTTTATGACGAGTATGGCCTTTGCGCCAGTTACAAAAGACGGTTTTGGGCTTTACTATGGAATTTTGGCAGATGAAATTCGACTAACCGTTTCCACAAATCGAGAAAATCAAAAAACTGCTGAAACACTAGCACTTTTCTTGCATCAAGCATTAAATGAGTTAGCGACGTTTGTAGAAATAGCTCCTGAACTAGAGGAAATCACTAACTGATTTCTACCAATAAAAGGAAGTTGCAAGGATTTACTTTTCCTTGAAAAAAAGGTATGATACTATGGAAGTTTAAAGTGGAGGTGTTACACAATATGGCAGATAATGAAACCGTTTGGACACAAGAAGAAATTGATGGCATCAAAGAACACATCGTAGCAGCTTTAGAACAAGTCATCGATCCAGAATTAGGGATTGATATTGTAAACTTAGGCTTAGTCTATGAAGTTGAATTATATGACGGTGGAAAATGCATCATCAAAATGACCTTAACAACAATGGGTTGCCCATTGGCAGATGTAATTACGGAACAAATTATCCAAGCACTAAAAGAAGTCCCAGAAGTAACCGACTCAGAAGTACAATTGGTTTGGTATCCTGCATGGACAACAGATAGAATGTCTAGATACGCTAGGATTGCTTTGGGGATTAGATAAGATATACAGGTATGAAAGGTGAAGTGGCCATTTAACTAGAAATAGTTAGATTGTTCTTCACTATTTTTTTAGTATTTATTCAAAAGGGGGGAGAACGTAAAATGAAAGAAATTAGTTGGAAAAAAATTATTAGAAAAATGATACATAAAACAGAGCGTCTTCCTAGTAAAGGCGAGTATATCAGAACGCAGATTTATTTAGAGGAAAGTCCAACTATTGATAGTATACCTTCTTTGCTTTCTGATCTATTAACAACGAAAGATGCGGATTACATACGTGTTCAAAGTGAATTAGAGGAGATCTTAAAAAAGCAAGTATTTCAAAAATTAGAACAAACAAAAGTTGTTATTCATTCAATGAGTAATCCGTTGTCAGCATATTATTTAGAACAATGGGAAAAACTAAGAAAAGAAGATATTCAAACCCTTACTTTGGCAAAGTGTGCTATTTTTCATCGAAATGGGCGGATTCGTCAAGCAGCTTGTCACTATTTGGCAGAACAAGATTTAGCTGGGCATTTAGATTTTTTATTGATTTTATTAAGTGATTATATACCAGAAATTAGACAAGAAGTCAGTATTTATATGACCAAATATATAACAATAGATCAACTTTATTTATTGTTACCAGTTCTATCTACCATAGTTTATTTAGAACAACGAAAAAGAGCAAATTATCAAGAGCTTCATCAAAAAATTGAGGAGCTTTATATTACTTATTTAAAAATGAATACATTTAAAGGATATGCTCATTCGGATTATCGCGTTGTGCGCATGATTTATCAAATTGCTTTAATGAACAGTCCGGATCAAGAGCAGGTACTTTCTTTAAGTGTGGGGCATACGGATAGGGTTATTCGTAATCGAGCAGCTGAATATATTTGTCGAGAAATGATAGAAGAGAACTATCTTAATTGGTTGCCAACCTTATTGAAGAGCAAAGATAGTCAAGTTCGCCAAAAAGCTCTAACTAAGTTAGTGCAAATGAATTCCACTGAATATACAGAAATCTTTAAAGGTACTTTATCTGACAGTAGCAGACGAAATCGTGAAATTGCTCAATTTTATTTTAGGACAACTATTCCTGAATTTGATTTAACCCTGTTTTATAGCAAACAATTATCTGAAGCCAATCAAAGTCGAATACTAGAAACTTTGATCATGGGAGTTGGAGAGGTTGGTGGGAAATTAGATGCGTTAAAAATTAGTGATTACTGTCAACATCCTAAAAGTAAAATTCGTCTTGCCGCATTTCAAACAGTGGGTCATTTAAATCTGGCTGAAAATCAATCAATTTTTTTAACTGGGTTACAAGATCATTCTAAAAAGGTGAGTTATTGGTCAATGCTTTATCTTGGTCAAATAAGTGAAATATCTACTTTTCGAAAAGTAGAAAAAATTTGTTATAAGACTACAGAACTACATGTTTTTTACAATGGTTTAATGATGTTAAAAAATAATTCTAAAAAGAATTATTTGTTTTATTTATTAGATTTACTTACAGAAGTAGATGTTGCAAAACAAACGATTATAATTAAACTTATTGGTAGTTGGTGCGTAGCTGCTAATCGTTATTTTTTTGTACAGTTGAATTCTTTTGAAGAAATTCGTTTTACTCAATTGATTAAGAAAAATTCTTTATTATTAAACGAAGAGTTAATTAAAAAATTAAAACAAGCTGTTAATTTTAATGACTACTATTTTCTAGTTTAACATAATAAAATTATGGTAAACTTCTGAATCATCTCAAAATAAATTAATTTGCTCCATATGGTAATCTTTCTGATATTCGGTAATAATTTTTTTCATTTGATAGGTAATGCCTAGTTTCGTGCATTCGTTTTTAAATAAATAGCTTAACTCTTGCTCATTTGGGATAGGACAAGAATAGCTATTATGGTAAGTTTGGATGTATTTTTGTTTAATATCAGGGAAGAGATGATCTAGCCATTGATAATAGTGGATTTGTTGGTTTTCTCGTAAGGTCATACCAAACCAAGGGTAGATAAAGTTAACACCAGCTTCAAAAGCTTGATGGACAATGCTTAAAATATTTTCTTTTGAATCTGTAATGAAGGGCAGAACGGGCATTAGTAGTACGCCACTGTAAATTCCAGCATCTGTTAGTTTTTTTAGAGCATGAAAACGTTTGGAACTGGAACTTACATTTCGTTCGATTTTTTTTGCTAAGCTATCATCTGCCGCTGTGATGGAAATGCCAGCAATGACAGGGGAATGTTGCTTGATAGCAGTTAATAAATCGATATCACGTGTAATTAAATCGCTTTTTGTAGTAATACCAATGCCAAATCCTGCTTGATTAATTTGTTCAAGTGCCAGCCGAGTAAGCTTGTATTTTTTTTCGTCATGATTGTAAGGATCACTCATTGCACCCGTTCCGATGATGCCTTTTTGACGTTTACTTGTTAGGTTTTGGAAAAGTAAATTTGTACTATTTTCTTTGGCACGCACTCGATCGAAATCTTCAACTTGATAACAAGAGCTACGAGAATCACAATAGATACAACCATGATGACAGCCACGATAAATATTCATATTGTATTCATAGCCAAACCAATTGGTTGTTTTATTTTTAGTTAATAATGTTTTAGCGGGGATAAAATCCATCGTTTAGTTACTCCTTATAGAACGTACGTTTGTTTTAGTGTAACACAAATTGAATAAATTGTCTTTCAAAAAAACAATGCAACTATCTTAGATAATCTAGAATGGATTGAAGATAAGCGCTATTATAGCTACAAATTTCATTTTTGACATTTTGAAATCTCAGAACATGCCTTTAAAATTTTGGCAAAAGGAATGCAAGTATTAGACAGTCTAATTTCTTGAAATTAGTAGTAAGAGAGGAGTGCTTATTATGATTCCTTATCACCCGTTAGTGGATCTTTTCCAGTGAATAGACGTAAACATCATACGCACCGGTTAATTCGCCAGTCATTGTGACAGCGGTCATACCCATTTCCTTCAAATAATCTTGCGATTGAGCATACATGAGATTATCCGAAGCTTGCTTGCTATAATGTCCATCGATATAAACTTTCAATCCATAGCCATAGTCATCCGTTTGAACAATCTCAATCCGCTGAGTAGGGGAGGAGTCATTATAGTCAGAAATCTTTTTATACCAATCTTTTCCAGAACAATCGACATACGTGTAAGTTCCAGTTTTCTTATCAAAACTCTTACTTTTTCCTAAATCATCCATTGCTTGTTCTAATTCATTTCCAAGTGCCACAAGTTCAGTAAAATCATTGGCATGATTGGCTTCAAAGGTTTCGTATTTTTCCAATAAATCGACTTTTTTCTGGGTTTGTCCAATCTGGAAATCTTTGTAAAAAACACCAATTCCAGCTACATCCATCATTCCACTTAAAATATTAGTGGCAATCGTCTCCATTAAATCAGCTTTTTCTTGTCGCTATAAGTAATGCCAATAATCCTGATACTCTTCCCATAGAGTCTTCTTTTTTGACAATTCAACTTTTTCATCGTCAACTTGTTGGAGCTGTTTTGAAATCGTATACGAGTCTAATTTGTCCTTCATTTAGAGAATACCTGCTTTACTTCTGCATCGGTTTCTCATAGGAATCACTCATTACTAGAATGTTTTTCCATGGAAGTTATGAAGATAATTGCCATAAAACAATTTCTAAAAGAAGCAGAATAAAAAGAGAAAGATAAGAATGACTCTTCTAATCCGTAAAATACTATAAAGAAAGTCAATAGACCGCTAAGCTCTCCTAACGTCGCTATTGACTTTCTTTATTGGGGCATGTGCTTTTTATTCTGCCCTTCCTGACTCTAGAGAAAATGTTGTTTTATCACCATCATCACATTCAATAACAATGGATTCTGTTCCCTCTAAGTAGTAATCTTCGATTACATTTCTAAATCCCATACTCCATAATAAAGAACCGCCATTTTCATAAACAAATACATCTAATTCACAAATGAATACAATATATTTAGAATCTGAATCTATCATTATTTCATATAACAGAGAAGGCAATTTTTCTTCAAACAATACAGTCTTAGTGGTATAGTCTAGACAAGCATAAATGCTGTTTATTCCTACGAATATATTATTTGATAAAGTTAACAACTTTATCTGGGGCTCCAAACCTACATCATAGTAAATAAATCCTATGTCAATCAAATTATTCCTGAATTTTATGAATTTATTACTTTCAGAAATTTCTTCACTGAATAAAAAAGAATTTTCATCTAAGCTTTGTTCTAGTTCAACCGCTGATTCATAAGATTTTTTCTCAAAAGAATTCATTTATTTCCCACCTTTAACAATTATCGTTAGTAGTCTATCTCCATCCCAAACAGATTCTATTTTTACGCCTCCGTTAGGACCTTTTAAAAAGCTCTCTCTTACAGTAGCTGTATAATTTACTGTTGGTGTACCAGGTAACTCCTTAGCTATATAGCTCCTAGATTCTGTTTTTAAAATATTGGAAGAATCATTCACTACATTTTTCAAATGATTATTCAAAAGTTCTCTGCTACTTGGCGTATCATAAATACCAATCTTACTTAACTCACTTTGCATAGTTTGTGACCTTTGAATGTTGTGTTTATTTCCCTTGGCTTTTCCGAAAAGATAGTCAAGTTTATTTCCTATCTCTGGATTTTTTAGTTTTCCAGCCCCACTAGCTTTCTCAAGCTTCCCAACATCCTCAAAATACCCAGCTTGATTCAACAGTTTTAATTCTTTTTCTGTCAAATTCAACCCTTTAAGAGCCTGATTTCCAGCTTTTAATTCCTTTGCGGCCATGACCATTTTGGCTTGTGGTAATAACAAGATTGCTGTCCAAAGTCCCGCTTCTAAACGCCCAGTTTTATCACCCGTTAGTGGATCTTTTCCAGTGAATAGACGGTAAACATCATACGCACCGGTTAATTCGCCAGTCATTGTGACAGCGGTCATCCCCATTTCTTTCAAATAATCTTGCGATTGAGCATACATGAGATTATCCGAAGCTTGCTTGCTATAATGTCCATCGATATAAACTTTCAATCCATAGCCATAGTCATCCGTTTGAACAATCTCAATCCGCTGAGTAGGGGAGGAGTCATTATAGTCAGAAATCTTTTTATACCAATCTTTTCCAGAACAATCGACATACGTGTATGTCCCAGTTTTCTTATCAAAACTCTTGCTTTTTCCTAAATCATTCATTGCTTGTTCTAACTCAAGTCCAAGTGGGATTAGTTCCGCTAGTTTCAAAATTTTAATAAGAATAATAGCGTGAAATCTTATTTTCAGATTTCATGCTATTCATAAATTATCTACAAATTTTATTTATCTTCCTAAGGAATATGAATATGCTTATAATTATTAACTTTATCAGGCGGGGCAATTTTAACTCTACAATTCACCATGCATTTTTAATATGAACTCGTCCATTTCAAAGTTTCGTCCTTAGGACCTAGCAGGATTTTTTTCTTTATCATTACCTTAAGCATCTAAAAACAGAATTAGAGAGTATCTTTATTTTTTTAATACTTCAAGAAATTCTGTGGGGATACTATCTGCTAGCCAAACTTTTTCATTTTCCAAATAGAATTTCGTCCCTTTGATTCTAGCATGCTTTGTATTAATCATTAAAATAAAAGGATTTTTCTCTTTTCTCTTTCCAACTAAATTAGCTGTTTCAATGTCTTCAGATAAATGAACATATTTCCTGAACATTGGAGATAAGCCCTTTTTTTCAATCTCAGGTAAAAAATTATGAGCAGTTCCATGATAAAAAATTTTAGGAGGAATTGCTTCTTCCTAAAATTTTTTCGTGGGAACGGAATGTCCATTCAAGGCTTTACTATCCGATTCCAACTAGATAGTAAAGTGCCTTTTTATTTTAACTGTTCTTTTGTAGTATCAACATCTTTACAAAACAAGGAAACTTCATCACTTTCCAAGTTATTGATAATTTCTTTTAAATTATTGTCAGACATCAAGCTAACTAGTTCACTTCTCAAAAAATCAAAATTTTGCTTTTTATCAATTAATAATGTAACAAATGATACATATAGAGAAGTTTCTTCAGTCTTATCATAATTTTCATTTAGTTCAAAATCACCAAGAAATGCATAAAAAGTATCTTCTATTGGATATTTTGCATTTATATAGAGCCTTTCATAAGTGTCAATGGCACTCTCTTTTATCTCCTCATATCTTAATTCCATAAAATATCACTCCTAATTTTTTGTAAATATATTTAGTTGAATATTTGGAAACTTACTTCTGAATTCTAAAATAATATTTGAGCAGCTTTGACAAGCAGGTAGTTCTGTAAACAAATCTATTGTTCCAAAAGTATTGGGGTCTGTAATCTTTGAAGCAATGTCCTCCAAAATTTTTGCTTCGGTATCATGAAACCTATCGTATTTGCGCCCATTGATAGTTGAAGCAGATGGTTCATAATTTTTAAAAAACCTTTCCGATTCAGAATTTTTCATTGAAAAATCTCCCAAATCTGCACCTTTATCTGTCAACGAATCAATCTGACTATGAGCCATAAATGTATCTGGTAATCCAGTCACATTAACATCCGCTGTTGCCATGTTTCCTCTTTTTTTCAAAGTATTATTCGGCATTTTATTTCTTACATCATTAATTCTATCTTGAAATTTCTCAACTTTTTGTGCTTTAGTAAGTCCACTGGCTTTCTCAAGTTTCCCAACATCCTCAAAATACCCAGATTTATTCAACAGGTTCAATTCTTTTTCTGTCAAATTTAGCCCTTTAAGTGCTTTGTTTCCAGCTTTTAATTCCTTCGCTGCCATCACCATTTTTGCTTGTGGTAATAATAAGATTGCTGTCCAAAGTCCCGCTTCTAAACGCCCTGTTTTGTCACCCGTTAGTGGATCTTTTCCAGTGAATAGACGGTAAACATCATACGCACCGGTTAATTCGCCTGTCATTGTGACAGCGGTCCTACCCATTTCCTTCAAATAATCTTGCGATTGGGCATACATGAGATTGTCCGAAGCTTGTTTGCTATAATGTCCATCGATATAAACTTTCAACCCATAGCCATATTCATCCGTTTGGACAATCTCAATCCGCTGAGTAGGGGAGGCGGTGTTATAGTCAGAAATCTTTTTATACCAGTCTTTTCCAGAACAATCGACATAGGTGTAAGCTCCAGTTTTCTTATCAAAACTCTTACTTTTTCCTAAATCATCCATTGCCTGTTCTAATTCATTTCCAAGTGCCACAAGTTCCGTAAAATCATTGGCATGATTGGTTTCAAAGGTTTCGTACTTTTCCAATAAATCGACTTTTTTCTGGGTTTGTCCAATCTGAAAATCTTTGTAAAAAACACCAATTCCAGCAGTATCCATCATTCCACTTAAAATATTAGTGGCGATATTCTCCATTAAATCAGCTTTTTCTTGTTGGATCCGATTCAGTCTATCTTGTAAATCTCTTAATTGATCAGTATCTAAAACCTTGGTTGTTTCGCCAACTTCACTTTCAAAACTAGCGAGAAAGGCGGCGGAGGTTTCACCGAAGTCACAGTGATAATTATACAACGATTTCGACACAACTGTATAGGGGGAGAGTGCTTCTTTGGCGGCATCCCAACCAAGACCTGTTAAATCAGGTGAAGTGGTGAACTCATCAACGGTTTTTTCGATTTTTGAAAAGGTCGGTAAATAAGTGACTCGTGCTGTTTGAACCGCCGCGTATGCCGCCTTGACTTCGGAGTAGCTAAATCTAGTCATTGGCAGCCTCCTCCTTTTTGGCTTCGTAATAGTCTTCATTTAAATCATCTTCTAATGTAATAAGCTTCTTTTTCTTTTGGTCAAATTCATCCTCAATCTTGGCAATAAAATGGCTATGTTTCCTACGTTCTTCTTCAAAATAGTCTAATTGTTGTGAGGCATCTCTGGCAGAGGTTGTCTGTTGGCTAAGATAGTCAATTTCACCTAGCACATCTTGTTCTTGTTGCTGTATGTAATCCCAATGATCCTGATACTCTTCCCATAGAGTCTTCTTTTTTGATAATTCAACTTTTTCATCATCAACTTGTTGGAGCTGTTTTGAAATTGTGTGTGAGTCTAATTTGTCCTTCATTTAGAAAATACCTGCTTTATTTCTGCATCGGTTTTCTCATAAGAATCACTCATTGCTAGAATATTTTTCCCATCAGTTTGAGTACTAGTTTCAAATTTTTCCGTGAGATTCGTTAATTGTGTAAGAACACTTTGGCTGTCTTTCACTGCACTTCCATCAGAAGCGGAAATAAATGTATTCCCAACTGAATAGGGTGCCATTGAAGGCAGAACCAATCCACTAGAAAAAGCAAGCGCTTTTTGTGAATCATGTTTAATCTCGGTCATTTTTTAAATCCTCCTGTAAAAATTAAAAAGTTTGTAACTTTCTATAATATAATTATATCATAAAATTAAATGAAGTTCGTTTTTTTTAAATTCGGTATTATGTACTAAAAGTAGAAATCCTTTCAATTTAATAGGTATAAAGTGAAAGAAAGGATAATAAGGTTTTACATAATTGGGAATTAAAAAGAGAAGATTTTTGTAAAAGTGGAAATTAACTATCGGAAAAGTGAAGCATAAATAGTTGTTTTTTATTGATATTTTGAATAGATGAGTAGTTAATTTGTGAGTGATTCACGAAAAAAATTATGCATAATATTATAGAAAATAAATAATACGTGTGATACTATATTGATAGTACTATTTTATATAGGATAATGGTATATGAATATAGTTTGAAGAAAATGGAGGATTTAATTTGTCAGTATTAAAAGAAGTTTTTGATGTGTATATGAATACAATGACATTTATTTTAGGTGGATTATTAATTATTGGTTTACTTATTTTAATTGTAGGAATCTATAGGCAATTTAATTCGGTTATAATTACAGCAATCCTTACATTTGTTGTTCTATCCGTTTTGAAAAAATTAACAGAAAATTCGATTATTTCTATTCTAATAAAGTTCCTAACAATTTTGTTTGTTTTATCTCCCTTAATAGCAATTGGATTAGGTGTTAGCATTCTTGTTTATTGGCAGTATAAAAAAATTCAAAACAAAGAATCTTTTGAAATTGTTCAAGAAGAAAGAGAATATGAAAGGCTTCAAAGAAATGAACCAAATAGAATGCTTAAACAAGAAAAAATACTTAAAGATCAATCAGAACGCATCGCGGCTCAAAATGAATGGAAGATTTTTGAAAATAAGTACTTACGAAATAAAATTCTTCCTAATGAAAAAGATGTGTTTCTAAATAAGAAAGTCAATAACTATCAATTAAAAGAAATCTATGTTAGTTTTATAGAAAATTCAGGTTATAAATTTTCTGAATCAAAATTTATAGAAGAATACATAGATAAACTATTAAAAACGATAGATAATTTAGAAGAGAAAGTTCAAACTACTGTCACTATTTTTCGTGCTAAAAGCATTGGGGAAAATGACTGCATGGATTCTTTAAAGAAAGATATAACACTATACAAAATAAAACTTAATAAGATACGTTCCAATTATATTTCCTTTGTCTATGGACAAAAAGGAGAAGAAAAAGTTGAGCATGCTTTAAGAAAATTAAAAGAAATATATAACTATCACTATTTTAGAAATATTGGAATTGCATGTTGTAATGAACAAGCAGATATTGATTTTTTGGCTGTATCCAGAGCAGGTATTTTCATAATAGAAGTAAAGAATATTAGTGATACAGTAAACAAACAAGCCAAGATTCACTTTATGAAAGATGGCCGAGTAGAAAGAATATATGGCAATGGAACTCAAGCTAGAGATACTGAAATTTTGAATCAGCATAATTTCCATGAAAAAGTTGTTAAAAATTTTTTAAAGGAAAATAGATGTGAAAGGGTACCTATTCACTCGATTATTGTCATTGCTAATGATCATATAGATATCAAAAATGAGAATGATTTATTGCAAGTTGTACGTATTGATATGTTGGTTAGACTAATGGATTCTAAAGTGGAAAAAATAAACCAGCAAATGTATCTAAGCTTAGTTGATTTGATTGATCTAAATAAAAAAGAAGAAAAAGTCCGGAATGTAACAGTCTTAAATGATGAGATAGTTAAAAAAATTATTCAATTAAATGATGAATTTTAACTAAGAGAAAAAGATTTAATCTGGATTTAGTTTACCATAATAAAATTATGGTAAACTAAATGTATTTGCTCCATCTAATAGTTAATCGTACTTTCTTTTTAGGCTGAACCTTTCTTTTTTTAAAGTTTAGCTAATCTAGAATGGATTGAAGATAAGCGCTAGTAGGGCTACAAATTTCGGAACATGACTTTCATGTTTTAGAAAAAGAAATGTAGCTATTAGACAGTCTAATTTAATTTAGATTGTCTTTTTTTAATTTCTTTATAATTCGATAATAAACAAACTATAAGTTTATTAGAATGAAATCATAAATATGGAGTTATTCTGTCGAAGTGTTATAATTTTTTTGTAGAGAATTCATTGATTTTAACTAAAATAAAAAATTTAGAAGTTCTAAAATTTGAAAAGGCGAGTGTCTCATGTATAAACAAGAAGAAACAAAACCTGATTTTAAAGCAGATATCTATCATCGTTTAGGAGCAGCTATTTTATACGGCATGATTGCCAGTATTGGAATTAACTTTTTTCTAGTACCAGCAAAAGTTTACTCAAGTGGAATTACAGGTTTAGCGCAATTATTAGCAAAAATCTTACAAGAATTTCTTCATTATAATGTATCCATGTCTATCCTAATTTTGGTCTTGAATTTGCCATTGATTTTCCTTTCATGGAAAAAATTAGGTCGTAGCTTTACGATTTATAGTCTAGTTTCGGTTTTATCTTCGGCTTTTTTCTTGCATGTCATTCCGATAACCGTTATAACCACGAATCCATTAGTTGCCGCAATTTTTGGCGGAGGTTTATGTGGGATAGGTGTGGGGATTTGCTTGAAATATGGTCTTTCAACGGGTGGCGTGGATATTATTGCGATAGTTGTTCAAATGGCAACCGGGCGTAAAATTGGTCAATTAAATTTCTTCGTAAATGGCATGATTTTAGTCGTTGCCGGCTTTTTATTCGGCTGGGAGCTAGCTTTATATAGTATTATTGCAATCTATGTCAATTGTCATATGGTGGATTTCTTCCATACACGTCAGCAAAAAGTGACGGTGACGATCATCACTAAAAAAGGCGGACTTGTAGAAGCGAAATTGAAAGAATGCTACATTCATGGTGTGACGGTCATTGATCGTGGTTACGGATTATACACCAACGAACCTGTGAAAATGTTTATTACGGTTGTATCGAAGTACGAATTGCTTCATCTAGAAACAATAGTCAAAGAAGCGGATCCGAAAGCTTTTGTCAATGTACAGCAAACAACCGCCTTAGTTGGAAATTTCAGACAAATTTAATTAAAAAAAACAAGCTCATTAGTACCTTAAAAGTTGTACTAACGGGCTTTTTTTGTTAGTCTTAGCAGTGAAAAAAGAATTTAAAAAAGGCATAAAAAAAGTTTGACCTTTACTGACCAATGTCGTATAATAGACTCAGAAAGCAATAGGGAGGGAAACCAAATGGAATTAGAAAAATTAACTACAACAATGCAACAAGCCTTAGGTGATGCACAGCAAATTGCTGTCACACGACATAATCAAGACATCGATATTGTACATTTATGGAAAATATTTTTAACTCCAGATCATTTTGCTAGAGGGCTATATCAAGAAGTAGGCTTAGATATCGCTGCCTTTGAAAGTAAAATCGATCAAGAGTTAGACCGCTATCCTTCCGTTGAAGGCGGGAATGTCCAATATGGTCAAGGCATGAGCCAAAATTTATATAACTTATTATTAGAAGCGGATAAGATTAGAGAAAGCTTCAAAGATGAGTATATGGCAACAGAAACAGTTGTCTTAGGCTTAATGAAACTAAAAAATTACAGTTTGACCAACTATTTAAAAGAACAAGGCATTACTGAAAAAGCCTTAAAAGAATTAATTGAACAAATGCGAGGAGGAGATCGAGTGACATCACAAAATCAAGAAGAACAATATCAAGCATTAGAAAAATATGGAACAGATTTAATCCAAGCTGTTAAAAGCGGCAAACAAGATCCAGTTATTGGACGAGATGAAGAAATCCGCGATGTGATTCGGATTCTTTCACGTAAAACAAAAAATAATCCAGTATTAATCGGTGAACCAGGTGTTGGTAAAACAGCGATTATTGAAGGATTAGCACAACGAATCGTCCGTAAAGACGTTCCAGAAAACTTAAAAGATAAAACAATTTTCTCATTGGATATGGGTGCCTTAATTGCAGGTGCGAAGTTCCGTGGGGAATTTGAAGAGCGTCTAAAAGCAGTCTTAAAAGAAGTTAAGAAAAGTGATGGACGAATTATTCTCTTTATTGATGAGATTCATACGATTGTTGGTGCTGGAAAAACTGAAGGTAGTATGGATGCCGGAAATCTATTAAAACCAATGCTGGCTCGTGGTGAGCTACACTGTATTGGTGCCACAACGTTAGATGAATATCGTCAATATATGGAAAAAGACAAAGCGTTAGAACGTCGTTTCCAAAGAGTCGTTGTGAATGAGCCAACGGTTGAAGATACAATTAGTATTTTACGTGGATTAAAAGAACGCTTTGAGATTCACCACAGTGTGAATATTCATGACAATGCTTTAGTTGCTGCGGCGACTTTATCGAATCGTTATATCACAGATCGCTATTTGCCAGATAAAGCGATTGATTTAATTGATGAAGCCTGTGCCACTATTCGAGTGGAAATGAATTCAATGCCAACTGAATTAGACCAAGTAACACGCCGTTTAATGCAGTTAGAGATTGAAGAAGCGGCCTTGAAAAAAGAAAACGATGACGCTAGCAAAAAACGTCTAAGTCTTATCCAAGAAGAACTTTCTGAATTGAGAGAACAAGCCAATCAATTGAAAATGAAATGGGAAACTGAAAAAGAAGAAGTCTCTAAAATCCGCGACAAACGTGCAGAAATCGAACAAGCGCGTCGTGAATTGGAAGATGCGGAAAGCAACTATGACTTAGAACGTGCTGCAGTCTTGCGCCATGGTCAAATTCCAGCTTTAGAAAAAGAAATTGAAGAATTAGAAGCTGAAAATGAAGCGAAAATTCAAGGAGACGATCGTCTTGTTCAAGAAGCAGTAACCGATAATGAAATTGCTACTGTAATTGGAAGAATGACTGGTATTCCTGTAAGCAAATTAGTCGAAGGTGATCGTGAAAAACTACTAAAACTTGGCGATACGTTGCATCAACGTGTCATTGGACAAGAAGAAGCAGTAGACAGCGTAACCGATGCTGTTATTCGTGCGCGTGCTGGCTTACAAGATCCATCTCGTCCTCTTGGTTCATTCTTATTCCTAGGTCCAACTGGGGTTGGGAAAACAGAATTAGCCAAAGCTCTAGCTGAGAATTTATTTGATTCTGAAGAGCATATGGTGCGAATTGATATGAGTGAGTATATGGAAAAACACAGTGTTTCTCGTTTAGTTGGTGCGCCTCCTGGTTATGTTGGATATGAAGAAGGCGGTCAATTAACAGAAGCGGTTCGTCGTAGCCCATATACAATCGTTTTGTTAGATGAGATTGAAAAAGCACATCCAGATGTCTTTAACATTCTCTTACAAGTGTTAGATGATGGTCGTTTAACGGATTCTAAAGGACGGGTAGTTGACTTTAAAAATACAGTCTTAATTATGACAAGCAACATTGGTTCAAACTTATTATTAGAAGGAACCGATGCAAACGGTCATATTGAGCCAGAAACCGAAGAACAAGTAATGACACTCTTAAAAGGTTCATTCAAGCCTGAATTCTTAAACCGAATTGACGACACTGTCTTGTTTACTCCACTAAGCCTAGAGGATGTTAAAGGGATTATTGTGAAAATGTCAGCGTCACTAAGTTCTCGTTTAGCCGATCAAGAGATTGTCTTAGAAATTTCAGATGAAGCCAAAACGTGGATTGCTGAAAATGCTTATGATCCAATCTACGGAGCACGTCCATTGAAACGCTTCTTAACAAAAGAAGTCGAAACACCATTAGCGAAAGAAATTATCGCTGGACGTGTGATGCCAAAAACAAAAGTCATTGTGACCTTATTTAATGAACAATTGGCTTTTGAAAATATTGATTTAAGTGATGATGTAACCTTTTCAGATTAAAAAGATGATTAATTAAACCAGCAGAGAATCTGTAGTAGATTCTCTGCTGGTTTTTTGATGAATGATACACATACATAGGAATTTTAAAATAAGAGAATAAAAATAATTATGTATTTGAATAAAGAAAAGGCACAATCATGAGTGTTTCTAATGTGACTATTGCCTTTTTGTTGAATATAATTTTTGATTTGTGAGCTTGCTACTATGGGATGAAATGATTTTAAATAAGTTCTAAAACATTAAATAAAGCCAATACTGCCATATGTGGAGATTAAAGTAGTTAAATTTTCATCAATAGTTAAATTTTGCAATGTTATTCCTCCTTTTTTAAAATAAGTATGTATTAATTATATAATATAGTGTAAAATAAAGCAATGGGCGCAGAGAAAGGGGAAGGTTATGAAAAAATCAAATTTAGGGGAACTCATAAAAACAGAAAGGAAGAAACATAAACTTTCACAAGAAGTGTTAAGTGGAGGAATATGTACGCAAGGTACGATTAGTAACCTTGAAAACTTGGGACGTTTGCCTACATTAGAGATTTTACTAGTTATAGTTGAAAGGCTTAATATTCCGCTGGAACAATTTTATGAAACAATGAAATCTGATAATTCTATGTATTATGATGAATTTAATGAAGTTCAATTATTGTGTAATAAAATTAAACATGGTGAAGCAAAAAAAATAATAGTAGAGTCAATAGACTTTGATCAATTAACAACAGATCTACAAAGAATGAAATATTATTATTATTTTGGAATTACGTCATTAATTGGTGAAAATAATTATCGAGAAGCCCATTATAACTTTAATCAAGTAATTG
This sequence comes from Carnobacterium gallinarum DSM 4847, assembly GCF_000744375.1. Classification (NCBI taxonomy): domain Bacteria; kingdom Bacillati; phylum Bacillota; class Bacilli; order Lactobacillales; family Carnobacteriaceae; genus Carnobacterium; species Carnobacterium gallinarum. Next base: position 183,619 of record NZ_JQLU01000004.1, read on the forward strand.
CGATTCATCCAGAAAATATTAATCTATTTCATATACTAGCAATCAATGGGATAGCCATTACTTATTATATGGAAAAAGATAGCAATAAAGCAAAAACGTATTTTGAAAATGCTTTAAAACTTTTGGAACCTATATCAAAATTAGATAGTTTTGATATAAGAAATCCTGAGATTATTAAAGTGTATTTTAATACAGCAACATACTATTCCGAAATGTTAGAATATAAAAAAGCCGTTGAAATGTCTGAAAAAGGTTTAGAACATTGTAAAAATAATCATATTGATTTTGGTCAAGAATATTTAATCTATGAGAAAGCTTATAACTTATATAAATTAAATCAAAAAGAAACAGCAGAGAAAAACTTTATTATGGCAGGTTCTCTAGCTCTTTTAAATGATAATCAAAATATGGTTTTAGCGATTAAAAAGGATGCTAAAGAGTTTGGGTTAGAAGTAATAACGCAATTTTTAGCTATGAACTAGCCATATGATTTTAAAATAAATTTGATAGTATAAAAAAATTACCTAGTTAATTGACCTTATCTATCAAGATAAGTTAAACTATGAATGATTAAAGAATAAAAAACTTTGAGGAAAGACGGTCATCTATCCACAAAGAACAGTATCTAATAAGCAGTAACTTTATGATACCAGTTAACAAATCAATATTTGCTGAAATGAATGATGTATACTCAAAAATTAATAACTAGCACTTTTTTTGAGGAACCATAAAATATCAGTCAATAATTGTTTGTCACAGGTATTAGCGAGTAGTGCAGCTAATGCTATTTTTTTGTACTTTAATTACCATAAGATCGAACGAAAAAAAGGCAATCTAAAAACTAGCGGTCACTAGTTTTTTTGATTCGCAAACATCATCAGTAAATGATTGTTGCGTTGCCTTTGTCAATAGTTGTATCGACCAGTTCATTGTATCTAAAAATTGATAGAAATACTAGTCTTTTTAACGTTTTTATTAATTTTGTAATGAAAAACTAATTTATTGACAATATGTTTAGAATTTCTCTTCATATTTTTTTGTTTGTAGTATTAAGTAGTTATGCTTAAAATACGAGAATAAAATGTGCCGAATTTTTACTTATTTTTTAAGCTAGTATTTAGTACAGGCTAACTTAACATGGAAATTTTGTGAGACCCATAAGTCACAAAATAAGTGTTAAGTTAGTTTTTTTAAATTCTTAATTATTAGTATTTTATTATTAAATAAGTGTGTATTTAATATGGTAAGATTATTTTAACTAAAAAGGAGGGGACATCATGGTACAGTTTAAAAGTAACCTAGATAGGGCAAGTCTGCTAGCAACAAATTTATCAAGTGCAGTTACTCCAATCAATTCAGCAAAACCTATTTTTACAGCAACTCAAACAACCTTACAAGGAAATTCTAAATCTGCTTCTTTAAGTCAAAAAAAACAAGTTTTAACGAACTCATTTTGTAGTGCATTAAGGAAAGATATTGCTAATATACATAGTGTAGCTAGCGATTTTGAAGCAATCGATACTCAATTGAAGCAGCAATTTACTGGGATGGGAGGATTTAAATGACTCAAAATTTGGAAGAAATTGATTTTCAATTAAGACAAGTGAGGGAACAACTGGAAGATTCAGAACGTGGGTATCAAAAGTATGAAGATAACTGTGAAGCTGCTGATTCTATTTTTCAACGTGTGCTTCATTCTTTTCACGAGGATCAAGCAATTTGGCAAGATGGAGAAATGAGGTATCGCACGGAATCGGTGTCAGATGAATTTTCTATAACCCAACAACAGTTTAGGCTTAAGTATGAGGATATGAAAGAGGAGTTAATCAGAGAAAAGAGTTCGTTAGTTAAAAAGTTGGACTCTTTGCTAATGGAAAAACAAAGCTTATTGGCACAGGAGAAGTCCCATGAGTATTAATGTCTATGTCGGTGAACTGCAAACGCAGCTAGAAGAGATAACGAGAGATTCTCAAAATACGATTCAAGTGATGGAAGAAATTCAAAAATCCTTAAATGCTATTATCATAGAGCCATCATTAACGGGACTTACTTACGATTCAATGAAGAATTATTTCAAAAATGTCTATTTACCAGTGACAAAAGGATTTATATTAGTTTCTGAAACAATGATTACGTCAAATCAAACGTTATTAAATCGCTACTTAGAAGAGGTAGATGTGAATGACTTACAAGAACATATTCTTGAAGCTCGTATTAAACAATATAACCATCTGTCTCAAATGTTAGATTCATTAGAAGATAAAACCGGACTAGTAGATAAAATGATTGATAATATGCAAGAAATGAGCATTTATACAACGAGAAAGTTAGATGAATTAAGAGAATTTGATTATTTTTCCATTCAGATAGCTGATGAATTAGATGCCCAGTTAGCCGAATTAGAAATTGGCGTAGGAATATTAATGGATGGTAAAGCTTGGAACCAGTCAACTGGTACATTTTCGACACTTGGGTTAAACTTAGAATGGGCAGGTACGATTAATCGGAAATGGGAAGATAAACAAAAGAAAAAAGAATAAGAACAAATTAAGGAAGCTGAAGCTGAAGGATTAAAACTACAGAAAGAATTAGATAAACGAACTTACAAATTAGTTGAAGTTAATGGAACAAGGCAATGGATGTGGGTGACCGATCCCACCAAAATTACACCAGAAGATATCAAGATCAATCAGGCCTATACAGAGTGGATAAAAAAACAAGTAGCTTTATATGGAAGGGACATGATTGCAGGAAGAGGAGAACTTGATGAATTCTCTAAATTAGCAATTGAATTAAGGGAAGGAAAAGATTATGATACTGGAGAACCTTTAACCGATCTTGAAAAGCTTCAGCATTGGTCAACAATTGCTAGTCTGATTGCGGTAGTGGGAATTGCGGGTTATTATGGAACACATCCGCTCACACTCCAGCAAGTTCCTACAAGTAAAAGTCAGAAAATTACTGGAACTAAGAACGGCAAAGAGTACTCTTTAAATAAAGACACAGATACCGGAACAGGGAGTTATAAAAAAATTAACGGTGCTAAACCTAATAGTATAGAAGGGTTTATTAGTGGAACTAAGAACTTTAACGAAGTTTTAGATGAATTTGCAAAGGCATATGCTGGAAAGGTTAATAGTAATAGCAATTGGAAATGGAGAGATATACCAGGTTCTGAAAAATTAAATGATATTCAAATAGCGGAAATTAGAGAGACAGCTAAAATAAAAGGATATATTCCAGCTGTTCCAATGAAACCAGATACTAAATTTCCAGATTTTAAAAAAGCTGATGTAATTTATAAAATTAACGGATTTCCAGTCATCAAAGAACTTCCTAAGGAATTATGGATGAAAGGAGATAAGGTACAATTTGAATGGTTAGATAAGCAATTACCAAATGGTAGGCCGGCTGGATATATATGGCATCATAGTGAAATTCCTGGTAAAATGGAACTCGTAGAATTCGGCATTCATAATTCTACATGGCATAAAGGTGGAAGAGCGCCTGGTGAATGGGCTGATGCTAAAAGATAGAGAGGATGAATTGATTTGTTTAGGGCAAAAGAAGATAGTATATTACCAGCACCAACTGAAAAATTGATTGAAGATGTCGAAAAATATTATAGAATGAAATTACCTTTAACATATAAATCATTTTTGAACAACTACAATGGAGTCATTCCTATTACAAATACGTTTAAAGTAGAGGGTAATGAATATATTATTGAGAGGTTTTTGTCTTTATTAGGGGATGAAATTAATGAATCTGAGTATGGGTGGACCGATATAGAAGTTGTCATTTCACAAATTAGTGAGCGATTAACTAATGATGGTAATCAAATAGGAAAGAAAATTATCCCGATAGGAGCGCTATTTGCGGGGGATTTTGTTTGTTTAGATTATAGAACGAATCCTGAGCAACCATGTATAAGTATATGGTATCATGCAGAGTCAGATGAATTTTCACCGATAACAAAGTGGGTAGCTGATGATTTTGATTCATTTATCGGGCTTCTAAAATAGAATCATCTATTTTTTTAAACATAGAAAATTTTGAAACTAAGTTGTATAATCCGCAAATGCGAACCTGATTGAACTGAAATTTGTAACACTGATTTTACTGAATCGCATTGATAGTAAACAGTTTTTAGTATCTTAGCATTAAACCCTAACTAATTAAGGAGGTGTGGAATGTTTGTTTTTCCAAAAATAATTATTCAAGCGATCGGTCGATTATTTGGGTATTTTTTTAATTTTTTCATTGTAGGTGTTGGAATTAAGATGTGTATTCTATCTTTTCAAACAGAGAGTATGACTACTTTTTTAACGACATTCATTATTACATGGTTGTTTAGCTGTTGGACAGGATATTTGGTTTATAGTGGTTTTAAAAAAGCTAAAGCGGACTGACTCTCTTTCAAGTTAGATATTGAGGATTCTCTGAAATCTTAGTATACTAAATAAACTGAATGCAAATTTATAGGTAGAACCGAGGGAATCACATGGAGTATCATCGATTTAAAGCGCCAATGGCGTATTGTCCAACTTGTTCTAGGAAAGTTGATTTACTTTTTCCAGAAAGCGGAGCTGCAACTAATGAGAGCTTTTATATTTGTTTTAAATGCAAAACAGTTAGTCAACTGGGTGTTGGTGAATTAAAAGCGACTACGGGTTTTGCTGCTTTTTCAGATAAAGAACGTCAAGCAGAAGTGAAAGCTTCGATTGCTGAGATTCCAGATAAATACATCTATAAAACCAAAGGCAGCCAGTTAAGATACGACACGAATGAAGCCACTTTTAATCGAAGATGGTTGGGATTAGCTGAATATGAAAAAAACTTTGGGGAAGCTCTTGGTTATGGGAAAGTGGATTTTCGTGAGGATTCAACTACATGCAAATGGTGTGGCAAATCCTTAGTAGCGCCTCGTCGTTCATTTTGTGCAGATAAGTGTTCCAGAGCATATGGAAAAGTGACTTATTTTAAGCGTGGAGTCAGTGCTTTACCTTACCGTATTGCTTGTCGAGATCGTTTTTATTGCCGTGGAACAGGGGAAGATTTGGCTTTCACCAATCGTTATGGAGTTCGGATTCCTGCTAGTAATGGACAAGTGGAAATTCATCATCTGATTTTAGTTTCAGAGGGTGGAAGCGATCACGAAGCTAATTTACTGACGATTTCAGCGGAACTCCATAAAGCGTATCATGTTGGAGAACCCAAGGCATTAGAGCTGATTAATCAAATTAAAGCCAAACAATTAGAGCTGTATCATGAACTTATGTATACTACTTAATCAACAAAAATAAAAAACGACGGAATTGTAATTACAATTCTGTCGTTTTTGTTTCACTTTTTTTAGTATCACTTGAAAGGACTTCTCCAATAGCGATAACAAGTACGCCACCAACTAAGCCAAGTAATGTTGCTAATTTGAAATCATATGTGCTGTTGCCTAGGGCACTTCCGATATAATAAGCAGCTTGTCCTAAACAAAAGGCCCAAAATAAAGTTACGATATATTTCATTGATTTGCACCTCTTCTCATTCGCCTTAATTTTATCATAAATTAGTGAATTGTAAAGGGATATCCTTGTTTATTTAAGGATAAGAGTCATTATGCGAACTAGGAATCAAGAAGGGAATGTTTGTTTGCTTTGTAGGCTGGAAACAGGTTATAATGAAAGGAATGAAGAAGAATAAGGAGTGAGCCATCATATGACCTTTGTACAGCTACAAGTTATTAGTGCCTATAGTTTGTTGAAAAGCACCACCTCAATTGAACAGTTGGTCATTTCGGCTAAAAATAAAGGCTATTCAGCGTTGGCATTAACGGATTATAATGTACTTTATGGAGTAGTTGATTTTTATAAAGCTTGCTTGAAGCATGAAATTAAACCAATTTTAGGCTTAACGTTAGAAGTTTCAGGCGCAGTTCGTAGCGAAGACAATTATCCCTTAGTATTATTAGCAAAAAATAAGCAAGGGTATCAAAATTTAATGGCATTATCGACAGAAAAAATGCTTTTATCTGAACGTGAACAATTAGATTTTCAAAAAATAAGCCCTTATTTAACAGATTTGATTGCCATTACTCCAGGAGAAACAGGGGAAATTGAACAAGCTCTTTTGAACCAACAAGAGCAATTGGCAGAGGATAGTTTAGCAAAATGGTTAACGTTATTCTCGGCAGATAATTTTTATATTGGCGTTCAAGTGCATCAAAATTTGATTGGAATTCAAGAATCTTTAGGTCAATTGGCAACGAAGCATCAGTTAAAAACTGTAGCAATGCATGATGTACGTTACTTAGATCCCAATGATGATTTTAGTACAAAAGTGTTACGTGCTGTTGATCAAGGTCTAAAGCTAGATTTAGCAATTAATTCCACTAGCGGTCCATATTATTTACCAGAAGCGACAGCCATTAGTGAGCGGTTTAAAGTGGTGGGATTAGAATCAGCAGCAAAGGAAACAAGCCTCATAGCTGACAGAATTCATACTGAGATTGATTTACATCAACATTTATTACCAAAATATCCGATTCCAACAGCTGAGACAACGGTTGCTTATTTACTGGCACAATGTCAAGCGGGTTTAGCTAAAAGAGTTCCTAATGCAGATGCTCGTTACCATGAAAGATTGACCTACGAGCTAGGCATTATTCATAAAATGGGTTTTGATGATTACTTTTTAATTGTCTGGGATTTAATGGCTTACGCTCATAAAACGAAGATACTGACTGGTGCCGGTCGTGGTTCAGCTGCAGGATCATTGGTGTCATATGTACTAGAGATTACCGATGTTGATCCAATTGACTATGATTTGCTATTTGAGCGTTTTTTAAATGAAGAACGATTCACTATGCCCGATATTGATTTAGATTTCCCTGATAATCGCCGAGAAAAAGTATTGCACTATGTTAAAGAAAAGTATGGTCAAGGACATGTTGCTCAGATTGCGACTTTTGGAACGTTAGCAGCTAAAATGGCTTTACGTGATGTAGCCAGAGTATTTGGTTTGAATCAAAATGAAGCCAATGTTTGGTCGAAGGCGATTCCTAGTGTTTTAGGGATTACCCTAAGCGAAGCCTTTAAACTCTCAAAAAACTTGCAAAATTTAGTCAATGAAAATGAAAAAAATAAGCTTTTATTCGATACTGCTAAACGAATTGAAGGCTTGCCACGACATGTTTCGACTCATGCGGCGGGTGTTGTTATTAGTGATCGACCTTTGGTATCGTTAATTCCTTTACAAGAAGGTAGCAACGATATTCATTTGACCCAATATGCTATGGGAAATGTGGAAGAGATTGGACTATTAAAAATGGATTTTTTAGGACTGAGAAATCTGCAAATTTTAGATAATGCACTTCAATTAGTGAAACGTGAAAATGGTGAAATAGTTGATATTCATAGTATTCCAATGGATGATCAGACAACTTTGGAAATTTTTAGAAAGGCAGATACATCGGGTGTCTTTCAGTTTGAATCAACCGGTATTAAAAATGTCTTACGCAAATTAGGACCAACTTCTATTGAAGATGTCGCCGCAGTTAATGCTTTGTATCGTCCAGGTCCAATGGAGCAAATTGATTTATTTATTGACCGTAAAAAAGGAATTGTACCCATTGACTATCCAGATGATAGTTTGAAAGACATTCTAGGAATTACTTATGGAGTCATGGTGTATCAAGAACAGGTTATGCAAGTTGCGTCAAAAATGGGTGGTTTCACATTAGGTCAAGCGGATATTTTACGACGGGCTATGAGTAAGAAACAAAAAGATGTGATTGATCAAGAGCGGAAACATTTTGTCGAAGGTGCTTTAGCGCAGGGCTATACAAGTGACGTTGCGACAACCGTTTATTCTTATATAGAACGTTTTGCCAATTATGGTTTCAATCGAGCACATGCAGTGGGCTATTCATTTATTGCGTATCAACTGGCGTATTTGAAAGCTCATTATCCTCATGCTTTTTTTGCAGCATTGTTAAATTCAGCCATTAATAATCCAACGAAAATTAAAGAGTATTTATTGGAAGCGAAAAAACGGAAAATTGAAGTCTTGCCACCAAGTATTAATCAAAGCGGCTATGTCTTTTCCTTAAAAGCAGGGAAGATTCAATTTGGACTAAACAGCATCAAAGGACTTCGTCGTGATTTAATACAGGAGATTATTGAGTTTAGAAAAGCGCATGGTTCCTATCAAGATTTGGTTGCTTTTTTAAGAAGTTTAGATAATAAATGGCTCAAAGATGAGATTATTCGTCCTTTTATTTATGCTGGAGCATTTGATGAATTTGGCTATTCTAGAGGTGTGTTATTAGCTTCATTAGATGGCATTTTATCAAGTGTAAAATTCAGTGGCAATAATGTTCAACTTTTTGATGTGTTAGCACCCAAATATGAAACAAACGTAGCGGATATTTCGATAGATGAAAAGCTTGAATATGAAGAACAAGTTCTGGGGGCATATTTATCTGGTCATCCAATTGAAGGGTTTGAAAATCTGCGCTTTGTGAAGCAGGCAAGTTATATTATTGATTTACAAGCAGGAAAAAATGACCGATTTATTGGTTTGGTTAAAAATATTCGGAAAATTAGAACAAAAAAAGGCGAGCAAATGGCTTTTGTTCAAGTCAATGATCAATCTGGCGAATGTTCTTTAACGTTGTTTCCGCAAAAACTACGTCAATATGGACGCTTAATTGAGAAAAACAAGATTCTTTATATAGAAGGAAAAGTTGAAGAAGGCCAGCAAGAAGAGAAGCAAGTATTGATTAATCATATTGCGGATGCCACTTTATTGGGGCAAGAAAGTAGTAAGGATAAATGCTTTATTCGGATTCAACCAGAATTAGATGCACCTGATAAATTAAAAGAAATGAACCAAATGATGCAAAACTATGCAGGAAATGTACCAGTCATTTTATTCTATGTAAAAACAAATCGTAAAATTGTCGTGAATGAATCTGGTTGGGTTGACGGTTCGGCAGAATTTGTAACAGAATTAGAAAAATTATTAGGAAAGGGCAATATTATTATTCAAAAAGGGAACTAAATTTAGTTGAAATTAGGTAAATTGCACAAATACGCTTCTTTTTTTGCAAATTCGCCATTTTGAAAAGACAATTGCTAGGAAAAGTGTTAAAATAGCCATGTGAGCTTTTTACTGTGTTATTGTTCCTTTTCAGAATAATAGCTTGGAAAAAGGTTTAGGGAAGACATAAAGATTATTTTTATTCAGTTAAAAGTAATTTCTATGATAATAATTCTATGAGGTGAGAGGTATATGAAACGTATCGCTGTTCTAACAAGTGGCGGAGACGCTCCAGGTATGAATGCTGCCGTTCGCGCAGTTGTTCGTAAAGGAATTTACGAAGGTATGGAAGTTTATGGCATCAACTACGGTTTTGCCGGCTTAGTTGCTGGAGATATTCGTAAACTATCAATTAGTGATGTAGGGGATATGATCCAACGAGGAGGAACATTCCTATATTCTGCACGTTATCCTGAATTTGCCACTGAGGAAGGCCAATTAAAAGGAATCGAGCAATTGAAAAAATTTGGTATTGAAGGCTTAGTTGTTATTGGTGGAGATGGTTCTTACCATGGTGCAATGGCTTTAACAAAACATGGTTATCCAGCTGTTGGTTTGCCAGGAACAATCGATAATGATATTCCCGGAACTGATTTTTGTATTGGTTTTGATACAGCAATCAACACAGTATTGGAATCCATTGATAGAATTCGTGATACTGCAACAAGTCATGTTCGTACATTCATTATTGAAGTAATGGGACGTGACGCAGGAGATATCGCTCTTTGGGCTGGTATCGCTGGTGGTGCAGAACAAATTATTATTCCAGAAAAAGATTTTGATATGGCAGAAGTTGCTGAAACAATCCAAAAAGGCCGTGACCGTGGTAAAAAACATAGTTTAATTGTGGTTGCTGAAGGTGTAATGGGTGGCAATGAATTTGCTGAAGAATTAGCGAAACATGGTGATTATCATGCACGTGTAACAGTTTTAGGACATGTTCAACGTGGTGGCGCACCATCAGCTCGTGACCGTGTGCTTGCTAGTACATTTGGTGCACATGCTGTTGATTTGTTAAAAGAAGGTAAAGGCGGTTTGTGTGTAGGTATCCGTGATAACAAGATTGTTGAAAACAATATTGTGGAAACACTTGAAAAAGGCAAACACGTAGCAGACTTATCTTTATACCAATTAAACAAAGAAATTTCTTATTAAGATCAGTTAGTACGATCGAGCTTAAACCTTTATGGTAAAAAATATATTTTTGGGAGAGATTATAAAAAATGAAAAAAACGAAAATTGTATGTACAATTGGTCCAGCAAGTGAATCAGTAGAAACTCTAGTGAAATTGATCGAAGCTGGAATGAACGTTTGTCGTTTAAACTTTTCACATGGTGACTTTGAAGAGCATGGTGCGCGTATTAAAAATATCCGTGAAGCATCAAAAATCACTGGTAAAATGGTTGCCTTATTATTAGATACAAAAGGTCCAGAAATCCGTACCCATGATATGAAAGATGGCAAAATCGAATTTACAACTGGCGATGTTGTCCGTTTATCAATGAAACAAATCGAAGGAACAAAAGAAAAATTCTCTATCTCTTACCCAGAATTAATCAATGATGTAAATCCAGGATCACACATTCTTTTAGATGATGGTTTAATTGATCTAGAAGTTACGGATATTGACCGTGACGCTAATGAAATCGTAACTGTTGTTAAAAACTCTGGTATCTTGAAAAATAAAAAAGGTGTTAACGTACCAAACGTATCTATTAACTTACCAGGAATCACTGAAAAAGATGCGGCAGATATTGCTTTCGGAATTGAAAATGATATTGATTATATCGCAGCTAGTTTCGTTCGTCGCGCAAGTGATGTTTTAGAAATTACTGAAATTTTAGAAAAACACAATGCAACGCATATCCAAATCATTCCTAAAATCGAAAACCAAGAGGGTGTTGATAATATCGACGAAATCTTGAAGATTTCTGATGGTTTAATGGTTGCTCGTGGAGATTTAGGTGTTGAGATTCCTACTGAAGATGTTCCTATCGTTCAAAAATCTTTAATCAGAAAATGTAACGAATTAGGTAAACCAGTAATTACTGCAACTCAAATGTTAGATTCTATGCAAAAAAATCCTCGTCCAACTCGCGCTGAAGCAAGTGACGTGGCAAACGCGATCTTTGATGGAACAGATGCAATCATGCTTTCTGGTGAAACAGCTGCTGGGGATTACCCTGTTGAAGCCGTTCAAACAATGAACAGCATTGCTATCCGTACGGAAGAAGCTTTAGTAAATCAAGATGCATTTGCATTGAAAGCATTCAGCAAAACAGATATGACAGAAGCAATTGGTCAATCAGTTGGTCATACTGCACGTAACTTAGGAATTCAAACAATCGTAGCTGCGACTGAATCAGGTCACACTGCACGTATGATTTCTAAATACCGTCCAAAATCTCATATCGTTGCAATCACATTTACAGAACGTCAAATGCGTGGTTTAGCACTTTCATGGGGAGTTTATCCTCAAGTAGCTGAAAAACCTAACTCAACTGATGATATGTTTAACTTAGCAACTCGTGTTTCTCAAGAAACTGGTTTTGCTAAAGAAGGCGATTTAATCATCATCACTGCTGGTGTTCCAGTTGGTGAACGTGGAACAACAAACTTAATGAAGATTCAATTAATTGGTTCTAAATTAGTTAGTGGACACGGAATCGGTAGAACTTCTGTAATTGGTAAAGCAATTGTTGCTAAAGATGCTGCAGAAGCAAATGCAAATGCTGTTGAAGGTGGAATTCTTGTAGTTCCTACAACAGATAAAGATTATCTTCCAGCTATCGAAAAATCAGCAGCACTTGTTGTTGAAGATGGCGGTTTAACTAGCCACGCAGCAGTTGTTGGAATTGCTATGGGAATTCCTGTAATTGTTGGTACAACAAATGCAACAACATTAATTCATGATGATGAATTAATTACGGTTGATTCTCGTCGTGGTATTGTATACCGTGGAGCTACAACAGCGATTTAATGATTATTCTAATGAGAAGACGACCTAAGCAATTTTGCTTAGGTCTTTTTTTTAATTATTTAATATTTTTTAAGTAGAAAAGTAACTTTACATCAGGAATCGAATAGATTACAATTGTTTTATATAGACTAAATTGTGGAGGTTGCGATGATGCAGGAAGAAGATTCAAAAAAAGTGAACTGGAGCAAATACTTACCGATGATTTATGTTGCTATGTCGCTGATGGCACTGGTTGTTATTGGTATGAATTTATACTATGATATTTATTTTTCTACAAGTATAAATTGGCTGAAATTAATTATTCCAGTAGTTAGCCTATTATTTTTTGTCTATTGCTTGATTGGTGAAAGAAAGTCTAAAAAAATAAAATGAAAAGCGTATTAAGACAAAACCACTCCTTTTAATAGTGAGAGAGGTTTTGTTTTTTTGATTTAAAGTTAAGATTTTCTTTAAATGACAGGATTTACTTCATTCGCTTCACTATTTTAGTATAATAGTGAAGTAAACGGAAGAATTCATTGTGAAATGAATTCCATTTTTGAAAGAAGGCAAATGGTTTGGATTATACGATATTAATTGTAGAAAATGATATGGAAATTAGTGAACTGGTTTCAGAATCATTATTTAAAGAAGGCTATCACATAAAATTAGCTAGCGATATTGAAACAGCATTGCTTGAATTTAAACACCAAATCCCAGATTTAATTGTATTAGATATAAGGATTCCAAAACAAGGTGGGGTTTATTTCTTGAAAAAAATCCGAGAAATAAGTAACATTCCAGTCCTATTAATGAGTTCAAAAAAAGATTGTAGAGATCAAAATTATACATTTGATATTGGCGAAAGTAGATGGCTTGAAAAGCCATTTTCCACTCACCAATTACTTAGTCATGTGAAAAAATTATTAAATAAATATTATAAAAACAGAGAAAAAATTATAAAAACAGAACAAGTTATTGGAGAATTACAACTAGATTTTAATAATTATGTTGTGATAAAAAATGGACGAAATTTAAATCTTACCTTAACAGAATTTAAAATATTCGTGTTATTTATATCGTTTCCAGATCAAATTTTTACTAAAGCACAAATCTATCAACAAGTTTGGCAAGAAGAATATTTTGGAGATGAAAATGTTATCAATGTGCATATTCGTCGCTTGAGAGAAAAAATTGAAAATGTTCCATCTAAGCCACAATATATTAAAACTATTTGGGGAGTTGGTTACAAGTTAGGCGATATTGAGTAACTATAAAGATAATTAAGGTTTATAAGTAACAAAAGAATGGTGTGAAACAAACTAAAAATGAACACCTGTTTTTATAATTGAATTAATTCTTAGAGAATACTTAGTTCTTGGTGTTTTCTCTTTTATTCTGCTGGTTTTTTAGTTAAAATAAGTAAGGAGAAGAAGGGGCGAATGTTTATGTTTGAAAGTTGGCTTTTTTTAGCAATTATTTTAGGAATTGGTATAGTAGCAAAAAATCAATCTTTGATCATTGCGACGGCAGTTGTATTAGTATTAAAATTAATTCCACAAACAGATAAATGGATGGAAGCGATCCAAACGAAAGGGATCAATTGGGGTGTAACAGTGATTACGATTTCCATTCTAATTCCGATTGCTACTGGTCAGATTGGCTTTAGAGAACTGTTAAATGCTTTCAAATCACCTTTAGGTTGGATTGCGGTTATTTGTGGTGTGGGTGTTTCTTTATTGTCTAGTAAAGGGGTTGGATTGTTGGCGGCTAGTCCTGAAGTAACTGTGGCGCTAGTCTTTGGTACAATTATGGGAGTTGTTCTTTTTAAAGGTGTAGCAGCAGGTCCAGTAATTGCAGCAGGCCTAACTTACTGCATTTTACAAGTCCTACAAATTAGTCCAAAATGAAAATTGATAGGCAAACTGGTGTTTCTAGGCTATAATAAAAACAGATGAAAAACGGAGGCACAAAAAAATGAATGAATCTTTAGGTAGAATTGTTACTGGAATGGTAACAGATGAAAATGATAAGGCGTATTTTATCCAGAAGGATGGTGTAACATACCGCTTAAAGAAAACTGAAAAAATGAATTATCAATTAGGCGATACAGTTGAAGGTTTTGCTTATGTTGCTATGAATAAAGACTTTATGATGACGCAAGAAATCCCAAAAGTTCGAGTAGGTCATTATGCTTGGGGAACTGTTATTGAAACAAGAAAAGACTTAGGTGTATTTGTTGATATTGGTTTACCTGATAAAGAAATGGTTGTTTCATTGGATGAACTTCCAACTGAGAAACGTTTATGGCCTAAAAAAGGCGATCAATTAATGATTGCGATTCAAGTCGATCAAAAAGATCGTATGTGGGGTACATTAGCTGAAGAATCAATTTTTCAGTCAATGGCTCGTAAAGGTGAACTTGAAGAGTTGAATAATAAAAATATTGTTGGAACAGCATTTCGTTTGAAACTTGTAGGTACGTATATTCTTACAGAAGACAATTATCTAGGCTTTATTCATCCGTCAGAACGTAAAGATGAACCAAGATTAGGTGAAGTAGTCAATGGACGTGTGATTGGTGTTCGACCAGATGGCTTATTGAATATTTCTTTAATGCCAAGAGCTTTTGAAGCAATTGGTGACGATGCGGGGATGTTATTAGCTATTTTAGAGCGAACTCAAACAGGTAGTTTCCCGTATACAGATAAAAGTGATCCACAAGCAATCCAAGAACGATTTGGTATTAGCAAAGGGCAATTTAAGCGAGCTTTAGGAAATCTAATGAAGCAACGTAGAATTGTTCAACAAAATGGAGAAACAATTTTAGTTGAAGCACTAAATGAGAATGAAGATTAGGATTTTATTCAAAAACTGTGTTATAATAGAAGAAACTCATTGCAGTTAGATTGTAATTTATATAAACTGGAATAGATAGAGTTTGTACTAATTATAAATAAGTGAGGCTATTATAGTGAAAACAACTGAATCTCCCCTATTAAAAATTAAAAATCAATTGCATTCAGCAGGTTTTAAATTAACCCCTCAACGTGAGGCAACAGTTGCTGTTTTGCTAGAAAATGAAAAAGATCATTTAAGTGCTGAAGAAGTGTATATGTTAGTAAAAGACAAAAGTCCAGATATTGGTTTAGCAACAGTATATCGGACATTGGAAATTCTAACAGAGCTGAATATCGTCAATAAGATTAGCTTTAATGATGGATTGGCGCGTTATGATGTACGTAAAGAAGGTGCTAAGCATTTCCATCATCATTTGTTATGTATTGAATGTGGCAATATTGAGGAAGTTCACGATGATTTATTAGAAGACATTGAACGTGTTGTAGAAAGTCGCTTTCATTTTATTGTCAAAGACCATCGTTTAACTTTTCATGGTGTTTGCGAAAATTGTCAGCAAAAAAACAGTACTGCCAATCAAACGAAAGAATCAAACAAATAGGAAAGGAGTATTGATCATGTTAGTTAGTGTTCAGTACTTCTTTTTTGTGATTTATTTTAAATTGTAGGGAGTGAAATGAATAATGGAAGAGGATTTACAAGAGTATTTGCGTTTTTTAACAATTGAGCGAGGTCTTTCAAAGAACACTGTTGAAAGTTACCATCGAGACTTGGCACATTATTTAACTTACTTACAGGAAAATGAAATTGCTAATTGGAATCAAATTGATCGTTATTTTGTTTTGAGCTTTTTACAACAATTAAAGGATGAACAAAAAGCAGCAGGTACCATTATTCGGATGGTATCAAGTTTAAGAAAATTTCATCAATTCTTAAAGCAAGAGCGCTTAAGTGAGGTGGATCCAATGTTGCATATCGATACACCAAAAAAGGCTCAAACATTGCCTAAAATTTTATCAATGAAGGAAGTTGAACAATTAATTGAAACACCGGATGATAATACAACTTTGGGTTTGAGAGATCGGGCGATGCTAGAGGTCATGTATGCAACGGGTTTACGAGTGACAGAGTTAATTGAACTAAAATTAACAGATTTACATCTATCTTTAGGACTGATTCAGACTATTGGTAAAGGGGATAAGGAACGGATTATCCCTTTAGGTGATTTAGCAATTAAGTGGATAGAAAACTATTTAAAATATAGCCGTACTAAACTAGAAAAGCCTGGAAAACGGGTCCCTTATCTATTTTTAAATCATCATGGGAGAGGGTTTACTAGGCAAGGCATTTGGAAGAATTTAAAACAGCTAGTGAAACAAGCCGGAATTGAAAAAGATGTCACACCCCATACATTGCGTCATTCGTTTGCTACCCATTTATTAGAAAATGGTGCGGATTTACGGGTAGTTCAAGAATTATTAGGACATGCTGATATTTCCACCACGCAAATTTACACGCACATTACAAAACAACGAATGACCCAAGTCTATAAAGCGTATCATCCTCGAGCCTAATTCTTAGTTTATGAGGATTTTCCTAGCTTTATAAGGTAGATTTTACTATAATATAGGAGAAGTTCAAATCGCTTTCAACAAAAACAAAGTGAAGTGAACTCGCTTCAACCGTAGTCACAATGGATTGATATTTAGGAGGATGAGAAAATGTTATTTAAAAGAGTACATTTAATCGTAATGGATTCAGTAGGGATTGGGGAATCCCCTGATGCAGCGCAATTTGGTGATCTAGGAAGTGATACATTAGGTCATATCGCTGAAGTAGCAGGTTTAACGATTCCTCACTTAGAACAATTAGGTTTAGGCGATATTCGTCCTTTAAAAGGTGTTCAAGAAGTTAAAGATAATCAAGGGTATTATACTAAATTAGAAGAAGTTTCAGTTGGTAAAGACACTATGACAGGGCATTGGGAAATTATGGGATTAAATATCCAAACTCCCTTCCGCGTTTTTCCAGATGGATTTCCAACAGAACTATTAAAAAAAATTGAAGATTTTTCTGGACGTAAAGTAGTCTGTAATAAACCCTATAGTGGTACAGCAGTCATTGATGATTTCGGTGAACATCAAATGAAAACTGGTGATTTAATTGTTTATACATCCGCTGATCCAGTACTACAAATTGCAGCACACGAAGAAATTATTCCATTAGAAGAATTGTATCGAATTTGTCAATATGTTCGTGATATTACTTTAGAAGATCCATATATGATTGGACGTATTATTGCTCGACCTTATTTAGGAACTCCAGGTAATTTTAAAAGAACAAGCAATCGTCATGATTATGCATTAAATCCATTTGGTAAAACGGTTTTAAATGAACTAAAAGATGCGGGTAAGGATGTTATTGCAATTGGAAAAATCAATGATATATACAATGGTGAGGGTATTACTGAAGCAATTCGTACGAAAAGCAACATGGACGGTGTCGATCAACTACTAAAAGTAATGAAGCAAGATTTTAATGGATTAAGTTTTTTGAATTTAGTTGATTTCGACGCGCTTTACGGCCACCGTCGTGATGTTAAAGGATATGCAGAAGCAATTGAAGCTTTTGACCAACGTTTGCCAGAAATTTTAGCTGCGCTAAATGAAGATGATTTAGTGTTAATTACAGCAGATCACGGCAATGATCCAACTGCACCTGGAACAGATCATACTCGTGAGTATGTTCCACTATTAGCTTATTCACCAGGTATGAAGAGTCATGGTCCTTTGACTCAAGGTCATTATGCAGATATTGGTGCAACAATTGCAGAAAACTTTGCAGTTAAAGATACTGGATTCGGAACAAGCTTTTTAGCAGAACTAAACTAAAGGAGAGTAATCATGACACTTACATTACAAGAAAAAATTACAGAAGCGACTGATTTTATTAAAGCACAAGGAATTGGTGAAATTGAATTTGGCTTAATCCTTGGTTCAGGTCTAGGCGAATTAGGTGATGAAGTTGAGGATGCAATTGCAATCAAATATGATGGAATTCCATATTTCCCTGTGTCAACAGTAGAAGGGCATGCAGGACAACTTGTCTATGGAACACTTGGTGAAAAGAAAGTCTTGGCAATGCAAGGTCGTTTCCATTATTATGAAGGCTATTCTCTAGAAGAAGTTACGTTTCCAATTCGTGTGATGAAAGCTTTAGGCATTCATTCGGTCATTGTGACTAATGCAGCTGGTGGAATCAACACGAGCTTTAGCCAAGGTGAGCTAATGATGATTACCGATCATATTAATTATACAGGTGTAAATCCACTAATTGGCCCAAATGACTCAACAATGGGACCTCGCTTTACAGATATGAGTCAAGCATATGATGTAGCTTATCAAGCAATCGTTCGTGATGTAGCTAAAAAAATGGATTTAGATTTAAAAGAAGGCGTGTATATTGGTTATACAGGACCAACCTATGAAACACCTGCTGAAATTCGGATGTCACGGGTAATGGGAGCAGATGCTGTTGGAATGTCAACCGTTCCTGAAGTTATCGTGGCAGCCCATGCCGGCTTACGAGTAATTGGCGTTTCGTGTATAACAAACTTGGCAGCGGGAATGCAAGCTACCTTAAATCACGCAGAAGTTGTTGAAACAACAGAACGAGTAAAAGGCACGTTTAAAGCATTGATAAAAAACGTTTTGCAAGCTGTTTAATTGATTATTTTATTGAAGGAAAAAACATTTTCTATTTTCATTTAATGGAAAGCATGTTACGATAAATTTATTGATTTTTACGGATAAGAAGAGTTACTTGATTTTAAAGTAACTCTTCTTATTCCAATTTGAAAGTCAAGTGGATACTTAGCAATAGGGGAAAAGTAAAAAAATACTAATTGAATGATTAATTTATAACAAGGATCCGAGGTTAGATTCCCATTTGAATCGCCGTTGTGGCATTGAGAATCTAGTAGGATTGTGGTAAAGTTAAGAATACAATTAGTGGGAATTGGAACGGGGGAAAGAAATGAATAACACTTTATTAACAGGGACTATGAAAGTAAATGAACAAAATCATTTAGAAATTGGTGGGGTTGATACCGTAACTTTAGTTGAAAAGCACGGTACACCTGTTTATGTCTATGATGTATTTCAAATAAAAGAAAAGGCGCGTGCTTTTAAAAATACCTTTGCTGTTAGAGGAATTAAAGCACAAGTAGCGTATGCTAGTAAAGCTTTTGCTTGTACGGCAATTTACCAATTAATGGCACAAGAGGGGCTTTCAGTGGATGTCGTTTCAGGTGGCGAGTTGTATACCGCTATTCATGCAGGATACCCAAAAGAAAAAATTCATTTTCATGGAAATAACAAAACAGAAAGTGAAATTGTAGATGCATTAAATTATGAAATTGGTTGTTTTGTAGTTGATAATTTCAATGAGTTAGATCTGCTGCAACACCATGCAGCGGAACGCAATCAAAAAGTTGCTATTTTACTTCGTGTAACGCCAGGTGTTGAAGCTCATACTCATGAGTATATTTCAACTGGACAAGAAGATTCCAAATTCGGTTTTGACTTATTAAATGGTCAAGCTGAAAAAGCAGTTGAAGTCGCTTTAGCATCTTCTCATTTAGATTTATTGGGACTCCATAGTCATATTGGTTCCCAAATTTTTGAAACCCAAGGCTTTTTAATGGCAATTGATAAATTATTAACAGAAGTTACAAAATGGCAAAAAACACAGTCATTTGATCTTAAAGTATTGAATTTGGGTGGTGGTTTTGGCATTCGTTATGTTGAGGGGGATCAACCGCTTCCTGTTTCAGAGTATGTCAATACCATTATTGATGAAGTGATTACTCAAACAACAAAATTCAATTTAGCTATGCCAGAGATTTGGATTGAACCTGGTCGAAGTATTGTAGGAGATGCTGGAATTACTCTTTATCAAACTGGTTCTGAAAAACAAGTTCCGGATGTACGCAACTATCTAGCCATTGACGGCGGAATGACAGATAATATTCGTCCGGCCTTATATGAAGCAGAATATACAGGAGTTCTAGCGAATCGTGCTAATGATATAGCGACAGAAACCTACTCTATTGCTGGAAAATGTTGTGAATCTGGAGATATGTTAATCTGGGATTTGCCTCTTCCTAAACGGGAACAAAATGATATTCTAGCAGTTTTTAGCACAGGCGCCTATGGATATTCAATGGCGAATAATTACAATCGGATTCCACGCCCTCCAGTTGTATTTGTGGAGAATGGAATAGATTATGTAGTTGTTGAAAGAGAGAGCTATGCGGATTTAATTAGTTTAGACCGTTCTCTACCTCAAGGCTAAAGGAAATTAGGAGGATATTTGATGTTAATCAATTATAAGAATGACTACGAAAAAATTATGATGGGGCTCTTGTCTTTTGTTCCTGATCTAAAAGATGTTTCTCGTCTGAAAGCAGAGATAGATTGGTATGAAGCAGACCCTAGTCGTAAGCTTTATTTGTGGAGTAATGAGGAATCAAATGATATTATTGGAATGCTAGGAATCGAAGATGGACTAGAAATGATTTTATTGCGTCATATTTCAATTAATCCATCTTTTCGTAAAGAAGGCATTAGCTATCAAATGTTGAATGAGTTAGATCAAAAATCAGCAGATAAAAAAATTATTGGAACACTAGAAACAGCTCCGATTATTGCGAAATGGGAGCAGCAAAAAAATAGCCCAGACCTAGAGGATTCTGAAGACTTAGATTAAGAAAGAGGTTGAATACAAAATGGCGGATATTAATGTCAAAATTGATGTTTTCGAAGGACCGCTTGATTTATTATTGCATTTAATCCAAAAACTAGAACTAGATATCTATGATATTCCCATGGCTGAAATCACAGCGCAATATCTAGCTTATCTTCATACCATGAAGGAGCTGGAGCTGGATATCGCCGGGGATTATTTAGTAATGGCAGCCAGTTTAATGGCGATTAAGAGTAAAATGTTATTGCCTAAGCAGGAGTTAGAAATTCCAGAAGATGAAGAAGGTTTTTACGAAGAAGGAGAAGATCCTCGTGATGCTTTAGTAGATCAATTATTGGAATACCGGAAGTATAAATATGCTGCGGACCTTTTAAAAGATAAAGAAGAAGAACGTAGTCAATATTACACAAAAACGCCAATGAATTTACAAGAGTTACAATTAGATGTACCCATGGAGCCTTTGCAAATATCAACAGTTGATTTATTTGTAGCTTTTCATCAAATGATGACTAAAAAACAAAAGAAAATTCCGATGCAAACTAAAATTGCAGCTGAGGAAATAACAATCGATGAAAAAATGAACACAATTGTGAAACGTTTAAAACGGTTGAAAAAAAATGAATCGCTTTTATTTGATGATTTTTTCCAAGAACCAAGTAAATCAGAAATGGTAACAACATTTATGGCTTTGTTGGAACTTATTAAAGAGGGAATGATTTGGATTAGCCAAGATGAAATTTGTGGGGATATCTTAGTCTATGGTTCTGAAAAAGATGAAATAAATGAAGATGAAACAATTCAAGGAGTAGAAGCGGAATGAATGAATTAGGAGCCGTAGAAACCTTGCTTTTTGTAGCAGGTGATGAAGGCCTTTCTTTGGAAGAAATTGCGTCTGTTTTAGACTGCACAACTCAATTTGTGTTTCAACTATTGAATCAATTACAAAAAATGTATGAAGAATCTAAAACAAGCGGTTTGATGTTACTTGAAGTTGGCAATCACTATCAATTAGCAACCAAAAAAGAGTATGCAGATTTAATTAAAAAATATGCGGTATCACCGCTATCAACCAATCTTTCGCAAGCGGCGTTAGAAACATTAGCAATTATTGCTTATAAACAACCTTTAACTAGAATGGAAATTGATGAAATTCGTGGTGTGCAAACATCAGGTGCGCTACAAAAATTATTGCTTAGAGGGTTAATTGAAGACAAAGGACGAGTAAATGGTCCTGGACGAGCAATATTGTATGGAACAACCGATTATTTTATGGATTATTTTGGTTTAAAGACATTAAAAGAATTACCAGCAATTGATGAGCTGGAACAAGATCAAGAAGAAGTCGAATCGGATTTGTTTTTTGAAAAATTCAATCAACAATTTCAAACACAAGAAGAGTAAATGTTAAAAACAAAGGGGAATTATAATGGAACGATTACAAAAAGTAATAGCACATGCAGGCGTTGCATCTCGACGTAAGGCTGAAGAATTAATTGCAACTGGACACGTAAAGGTAAATGGATTAACTGTTAAGGAAATGGGGATTCAAGTTGGTAATTCAGATGTGATTGAAGTAGATGGAGTTCCAATCGATCGCGAACAACCAGTTTATTTCTTACTGTATAAACCAAGAAATACGATTTCTGCTGTTTCAGATGATAAAGAACGCCGTGTTGTAACGGATTTCTTTTATGGTGTTTCACAACGAATTTATCCAGTAGGAAGATTAGATTATGATACGACTGGT
Source organism: Carnobacterium gallinarum DSM 4847 (assembly GCF_000744375.1). Lineage (NCBI taxonomy): Bacteria > Bacillati > Bacillota > Bacilli > Lactobacillales > Carnobacteriaceae > Carnobacterium > Carnobacterium gallinarum. Next base: position 206,050 of record NZ_JQLU01000004.1, read on the forward strand.
GTGTTGATTATGACTAACGATGGGGAATTATCACAGCAATTGATGCATCCTAAATATCATATTGCGAAAACATATGTTGCAAAAGTTAAAGGGATTGTTGATCCTATGTCAATCCGGAAATTAGAACGCGGAATTGTGATTGAAGGACAAAAAACTGCACCAGCAGAAGCTCGTTTGATTTCAGCTGATCGTGTTAAACAAACATCTATTGTTGAATTGACAATCTATGAAGGTCGGAATCGTCAAGTAAAAAATATGTTTTTAGCATTAGGACATCCCGTTCAAAAGTTAAAACGTGAAACCTATGGAACGTTAAATTTATCAGGATTAAAACCAGGTGACTGGAGAGAATTAAAACCTTTTGAGGTAAACCAATTAAGAAACTTAGCAAAAGAATCACAAAATAAAAGCTCTAAGAGGTAATTACTAGAGGTTATTGGTTGAAAAAATAATCGATTGTTGTGTATAATTAAGTAGCTAGTGGACTTGTTTTTAGAAAGAGGGTAACAAAAAAATGAAAACCGATGCGGTAAGTATACTGATTGTCGATGACGAAGAAAGAATTCGACGCTTATTGAGAATGTATTTAGAACGTGAAAATTTCATTATTACCGAAACCGATAATGGAGAAGATGCACTTTCTTTAGCTTTAGAAAATGATTATGATTTAATTTTATTAGACTTGATGTTACCCAAAATGGATGGGATTGAAGTAGCTAAAAACTTAAGAGAAACAAAAGAAACACCTATTATGATGTTAACAGCTAAAGGTGAAGAAACAAATCGTGTACAAGGGTTTGAAGTTGGAGCAGATGATTATATCGTGAAACCATTTAGCCCACGGGAAGTTGTTTTACGTGTTGCTGCTATTTTAAAAAGAACTCAAAGTGTGAAACCAGTAGTACCAGAAAATCCTGATTTAATTGTTTTTCCACATATCGAAGTAGACAATCAAGCCCATCGTGTTTTAGCAGATGGCAAACCAGTGAATTTGACACCTAAAGAATACGATTTACTCCTTTATTTGGCTCAGGCACCAGATCAGATTTTTGGTCGTGAACAATTGCTACGTGAAGTGTGGAAATATGAATTTTTTGGAGATTTACGAACAGTGGATACACACGTAAAAAGGCTTCGTGAAAAATTAGCACAACAATCAGATCAAGCAGCTAAAATGATTGTGACTGTCTGGGGATTAGGGTATAAATTTAATTCTCATTATGACTCTAAGGAGTAACCCTGTATGACAAAATTAAATAGTATCGTTTTTCGGACATGGATGGTGACAATGGGAATTGTCGCCTTTTGTTTAATTAGTAGTACCTTAATTTATTCCAGTATTTATCAAAAGCATGTTGAAAAAGTATATGTAGATGAATTTAATGAATCTATTTCCAATGTAGAGAAGTTAGTGATGGAGAATCCAGAATTTTTATTAAAAAATCCGGATAAATTTGAACCATTTGATACACATTTATTTTTTACGATTGAATACAATGGTGAAAAACGTGAATTTTTCAATAATTATGATAAAGAAATTGGAATTGATAAAACGTTTATTAATCGGATTTTAAGCCGAAAAGATGTAGTGAAGTCTGTTAAAACCGGGGTTGATGATGAGATTCATGGGCATGCAGAGTTAGCTGGATATAGTAATTCCGATTTTATTTTATCGATTAAACATTTTAGTTATAATGGCAAAAAAGGCGTGCTTTATTCCTATGGAGATTTATCTTTTTTAACTAAAATTGCAAATCAAATGAGTTATTGGACCCTTTCTATTTTTCTGATGTTATTGTTATTATCAATTTTATTTTATTATTTCTTGAAGTTAAAAATTGGAGATCCGTTATCAAAAATGCGAGATATTGCTTTTGAGTATGCTAAAAATGATTTTACTCACCAAGCCCCTGTAACATCAAAAGATGAGTTGTTACAATTAGCTTTAGCTATGAATAAAATGGGGAAATCTTTGGAATCGATTGGAATGGCAACCAGGCAAGAGAAGGAATTATTGGCTCATATTCTATCCTCTATGACGACGGGTGTTTTATTCTATAATCGTGATAAAGATTTGTTGATGTCCAATCCAATGGGTGAGGAATTCTTGCAACAGTGGCGTCGTAGTGCTCAGTATACGAACTCTGATACGATTCCTTATATTTTAGATCAAAAAATTAATGAGATTATTGAAAGCACAGTAGATGTAACCTTTGAATTACAATTAGATGATTATTATTATAAAATTAATCTAGTTCCTTTGTATAGTGAGGACATGATTACGGTTCGTGGTGTGTTAGCTTCAGTGCAAGATATGACGAAGGAACGTCGTTTAGATACAATGAGAGTTGATTTTATCAGCAATGTTTCTCATGAACTTCGGACACCTTTAGTGATGATTCGTGGATACAGTGAAGCAATCTTGGATGATGTGGCTGAAACTCGTGAAGAAAAACATGAAATGGCTAAAATTATTTGGGAAGAGTCTGAACGCATGAGTAAAATGGTAAATGAAATGTTAGATTTGTCTAGAATGGAAGCGGGTTATATTGAACTACAATGTACAGATGTTGATTTGTACGGTTTTGTTCGTGATTTAATGTCACGTTTTAATCAAATTGCCCAGTCAGGTGAAGTAACATTATCTTTTGAAATTCAAAAGGGAATGGACACGTACTATATGGATGAAGACAAAATGAGTCAAGTTTTGTTTAATTTAACGAATAATGCCATCCGTCACACCATTATGGCCAATCGAGAAGATGGCGAAGTCCGAATTAGTGTTCGTTTAGATCGAATTATGGATGAACTATTGATTGAAGTGTTGGATAATGGAACTGGAATTCCAAAAAAAGATTTGCCTTATATTTTTGAACGCTTCTTCAAGGTAGATAAATCTCGAGTAATTGATAAACAAAACCAAACGGGAACAGGGATAGGTTTGTCAATTGTAAAAAATATTGTTGAAGAGCATGAAGGATATATGGAAGTTCAGAGCGAGGAAAATGTTTCAACTAGTTTTATTATACATTTACCTTATCAAGATAAAATTGAAAAATAAATGTATAAAATATTATAGCTAACTATTAGTAAGCAATTAGCTTGCATAATTACAAATATACGGTATAATGTTTGTATACATTGCAATGTATACAAAATAATTTAATGATTCGTCTTCAGGGGCAGGGTGTAATTCCCGACCGGTGGTAAAGTCCACGACCTATTTAGTTCGCTAAATGGCTGAACTGGTGTAATTCCAGTACCGACAGTAAAGTCTGGATAAAGAAGATGGGGCTTATTTGAATCTATTCAAATGCTCTGTTTAGTATGTTCTGAAGAGAAACTACTGACGAGCATTTTTTTATTTAATTAATTTATTTGATAACGAAATAGATTGATATTAAGTAGTGTTGTAATAGAGGAGAATAATTCCACAATCGCTCTAGATGAATCCTTTTAGGAGGATTTTTATGAAAACCAGTAATACCAAAAGATTAGTAGGAATTGCCATGTTTGGGGCAATTGCTTATGTGTTAATGTTCTTTGCTTTTCCAATCTTACCCAGTGCGTCCTTTTTAAAAATTGATTTTAGTGATATTCCAATTTTATTAGGTATGTTTCTATATGGTCCAATGGGTGGTGTATTGATTGCGTTAATTCGGAGCATCTTACATTATGTGCAAACGGGTGGCGATATGGGCTATCCAATTGGTGATGTAGCAAGCTTTGTAGCAACATTAACGTATGCTTTTCCAATTTACTTGATTATCAATAAACAACTTAAAAAACAAAAATTAACGTTGCCTCATATGGTAATGGCAAATGTCACAGGAACTGTTAGTATGACGGTTGTCATGTCTATAGCTAATTGGCTGATTTTAACGCCATTATATTTAGCTGTAATGGGCTTTAGTGTAGGACCAATTAGACAATACATTTTACTTGGGATTCTACCTTTTAATATTATTAAAGGGCTACTAGTCAGTATTGTATTTATCTTCATGTTCAGTACAATGCAGTCTTGGATTATCAAAAATCAAGCGAATACAACTCTTTATAAATAAAAAAAACTTTTGTAGTGGGATTTCTGCTACAAAAGTTTTTTTATTTATGGCATTGAAATGACGAATAAAAGATGCTAGTACGCTAGTAATTTGATATGATAGGATTAACGAAAGAGTTAAAAGGGTTTAGAAGCTCGTAAGATAGCATGTGTCGGACAGATTAGATAGGCTGCTTTAAATTCATCAGTTAGATTAGTAGGAATTGTTTGAGAACCTTGATTTTGATCTAATTGATTAAAGGCAATTCCGACTTCAGTGTAATCAAAGATAGCTGGCGCTTTAATCTGGCATAAGCCGCATGCAATACATTTTTCTTGCGCAACTTTTGTATAAATTTCAGACATTGCTAGACCTCGTTTTTATTATAGTATAGTTAGGATGGAAAAAAATGGAGCAGCTTTCTTATTTAGAGTACCTATTATTTAGTTTATTTTCAACTAAAAAGTCACGTAAAGCTATGACAGTTTACCATATTGTTTCAGGTAAAAGAACAGCTTCCATTCTTTATCAAGCTGAAATTTATCAGCTATCAGCTTATTTTAGCCTATTTTCTAAGTTAAAAAAAGAGCAGTATCAAAAAATTATTGAAAAAGGGATAACGCTAAAGCTTTTAATTTATGAAAATGAAGAACAATTGCTCCTTACTGAAAAAGGTGTTCAGTGGCTGGAAACGTATTTTTCAAGTCATCATTTACCAGTGAATTTAAATTTATTACACTATGGACGTTGGGTGAATGAATTTTGGCGTAGAGTGCTATTTTTAAGTCAGGTTTTGTCAGAAATTAGATATGAGAATAAGGGCTATCTCCCGATTGAAAAGGAATGGCGTATTCAAATCTGGGTAAAAAGCTGGCTACAAAAGCAAAAATTAGAACGGAGCCTAGTAGCAAAAGATTTTGGTGCAGAGTGGTTGAATTTAGGCTCTACCCTATCGGAGCAGAAAATGACGATTTTAGTTGGCTATTTGTCTGGCTACAACACGATTGGACAAACGACACAACAATTGGCAACAAGTTTAGCGACTGAACCTAGTGAAATCAGTGTCAGCTTAGTTGAGGCACTATGTGAGATGATTGTTGAAATTCAACAAAATAAGGTGGTTTATCCACTTTTATATCAGATTCAAGCAGAATTGGAACAATCTATAGGTGCAGTGAGCCAAAGTATTCGTAAGACAGAAGAAGAATTAAAAAATGGATTGAGTTTAGAAGACATCACTCAAATGCGTCAATTAAAACTTAGTACAGTTTCTGAACATATGATTGAATTGGCGATTATTGATCCCAAATTTTCAGTGAGAGCAGTTATTAAAAATCAACCATTTGTAGAAGTTAGTCAACTTTTACAAGTTAATCCAAGTTGTACCTATACAGAGATCAAAGAACAATTTCCAGAAGTGCCTTTTTATGTGTATCGTATTGTTCAATTGGAAAGGTGGCGGGCAGATAATGAATGAATTGGAAACTAAGTTAAATCAAGCGTTAGAACACTATTTTCACTATACTAGCTTCCGACCAGGTCAAAAGGAAACCATTTTGGCAGCTCTTAATCATGAAAATACATTAGTCTTATTGCCAACGGGTACTGGAAAATCGATTTGTTATCAATTGACGGGCTATTTACTTGAAGGGATGGTTGTAATTGTTTCGCCACTGTTATCTTTAATGCAGGATCAAGTTGAGCAATTAAAACAAAAAGGTGAAAAACGGGTAGCGGCATTAACTAGCATGCTCGATTATCAAGAAAAAAATTTTATTTTTCAACATTTTAAAGAGTATAAATTTTTATTTTTATCGCCTGAAATGTTGCAGCAAGAACGAGTAATGCAGGAATTAAAACAAGTGAAAATAGCTTTATTTGCTATTGATGAGGCGCATTGTATTTCACAATGGGGGATGGATTTTCGACCGGATTATTTAGCTTTAGGAACTATTCGTCAGCAACTAAACTGGCCACTAACGATGGCTTTAACTGCAACCGCGAATCAACGTGTGCGAGAGGATATCTTTGTTTCATTAAAATTAGTCCCACAAGAAACGACACAGGTCATTCACTCAGTGGATCGTCCCAATATTGGACTTAAAACAATTGAATGTTATAAAAATAAAAATGAAATAGTGCTAGAATATGTAAGAAAATTAGAGAAGCCTGGAATTATTTACTTTTCTAGTCGGAAAATGGCAGATGAGCTGGCGGAATTGATTCGTCAAGAGACTTCTTTGGTTGCCGAGAGTTATCATTCAGTGATAGAATCACAGGATAGAATTCGGTTGCAACAGCAGTTCATTCATAATCAAATTGATATTGTCTGTGCAACGAATGCATTTGGAATGGGTGTTAATAAGGCGAATATCCGTTTTGTGATTCATTATCATATACCTAGTAGCATGGAAAGTTATCTCCAAGAAATTGGTCGTTGTGGTCGGGATGGAGAGGAAAGTTTGGCACTGTTATTATATGAAAAAAGTGACGTGTACTTGCAGATGCGTTTACAGGAAAATGATTTACCTACAGAGGATATGATCGCGTACACTTATCGAAAAGGCAGTGTTTTAACTGGCAGTTGTAGTGAAAGTCAACAACGGTTGTTAGAAAATTTTCTGGCGCTAAAAATTCCCTTAGAAGATGCTAAAGCTCAATTAAGAAGTCGAGCCTTTCAAAAGAATAGTCAATTGAATTATATGGTGGATTATGCTGAAACTTCTGGTTGTAAGCGGGAAATGATGTTACACTATTTTGAGGAACAAAAATCAAAGGTTATTTCAAATTGCTGTAGTAGTTGTGGATTGGATGAAGAGCCGTATTTACAAAAAGACGGTAAATTACCTTCCTTAACGAAAAATGAGTTAGAAAAAGCAAATAACTGGCAAGAAAAATTAATTCAGCTTTTTAATTTTCCTGTAAATTATTAAGAATTTGTTAGAAGATTTAACATTCATAATAATCTTTTAAAAGACAAGTATCTTATTAGTATGGTACAATTAGAGTGAAATATTTTTAGGAGGAAATCCAAATGAGTAAAAAGAAGGTTGAGGGGAATCCCAAAAAAGAAGAAGCGTGGTCACGTAAATTTGATGAAGAAGCTGGTTATACAGAAGGCAATTATTCTAGAACAGCCAGAAAAAAAGCTAAGGGAGGGATTTCTCCTATTTTAACGACACTTTGTGTGTTTTTAGCATTATTAATTATTTTACCGATTGCTACTGTTTGGTGGTATTCAGATAGAGAGGACTCATCGGGCGTAAAATCTGCTAACGATCAAGTTGCTATGAATAGTAGCAGCAAAGAAAGTAGCAGTAGTAAAGAAAGTAGTAGCAAGGAAAGCAGTAAGGACAGTAGTAGCTCGTCTTCAGCGGCTGCAAGCTCATCTGCAGCATCAAGTGTAGCGCCTGTTGAATCAACGCCAGCACCTGCACCAGATCCAACCCCTGCTCCAACGCCAGTACCAGAACCGACTCCTGCTCCAACTCCAGAACCACCAGCAGAAGATAAACAATATTACACAGTTAAATCTGGAGATACGGGATTATTTAGAATTGCAGCGAATCACGGTTTAAGTTTAGACCAACTTAGAGCATTAAATAATTTTGCGTCAGATGATATAACTATTGGTCAGGTTATACGAGTAAAATAACATTAGGAGCCGTCAAAGATGACGGCTTTTAATCTGTAAAAATTTGTTCACTATAGCGAGAAATGAATTAATAGATGAAAGAAGGCTTTTAAATGACTGAAAAAAAATTAAGAATTGCAATTGATGGGCCGGCATCTGCTGGGAAAAGTACGGTAGCTAAAATTTTAGCGAAAGACTTAGGTTATATATATTGTGATACTGGTGCTATGTACCGTTCGTTAACTTATTGGGCAATTCAGAACCATGTGGATCCTAATGATGAGCCAGCATTAATGGACTTATTAAAGAGTATGGAGCTAGAATTCAGTCCTAGCATGGACATGCAAAAAGTGTTTGTTAATGGACAAGACGTAACTGAAGAAATTCGTCAAACAGATGTGACAAATCTGGTATCAGCTATATCAGCTCATGAAAAAGTTCGTGAAGAACTGGTAAAACGCCAACAAAAAATTGCAGATGCTGGTGGTATTGTTATGGATGGTCGAGATATTGGAACAACCGTTTTACCAGATGCAGAAGTGAAAATTTTCTTAGTCGCTAGTGTGACTGAGCGAGCTGAGAGACGATTTAAAGAAAATCAACTGAAGGGTATCACAACGCCTTTAGATGTGCTGCAACAAGAAATTGCTGATCGTGATTATAAAGATTCTACGAGAGCGATTTCTCCCTTAGTTCAAGCAGATGATGCTATTTTAGTAGATACAACGGGTCTTTCGATTGAAGGTGTTGTGAACCAGTTAAAAGCAATAATTGCAAAAAAATAAAAATAACGAACGAATTTTTTAGTTTTATGAATGTTTTTGTGGCAATATTTCTAAATATTCGTTAAAATAGAGTGTATAGAATGATTAGGCTGTTGAGGAGGACTAGAAATGACTGAAAATGTAGAAAACCAAAATGTTGAAGCAACAGAAACAATGATGGACGCAATGAATAGCGTACAAGAGGTTAATATCGGAGACGTTGTTAAAGGTGAAGTACTAAAAATCCAAGATAATAAACAAGCAATTGTTGGAATTATTGGTGGAGGTGTTGAAGGTGTAATTCCATTTAATGAATTATCATCAACTCCATTTGAAAATGTAACAGATATCGTCAATGTTGGAGATGTTGTTGATTTAGTTGTTATTAAACCAATCATGGATAAAGAAAATGGTAGTTTCTTGCTTTCAAAACGTCGTATTGACGCGAAAAAAATCTGGGAAGATATCCAAAAAGATTTTGAAAATGGAACAATTATTGAAGCACCTGTAACAGATGTTGTTAAGGGTGGTTTAGTTGTTGATGCGGGTATCCGTGGATTTGTTCCAGCATCAATGGTAGATGCACATTTTGTTGATGATTTTTCTGTTTATAAAGGTCAAACTTTAAGCTTTAAAATTATCGAAATTGAACCAAGTGAAAATCGTCTGATTTTGTCACATAAAGCAGTCGTTGAAGCTGAAAAAGAAGTAGCGAAGAAAGATATTATGGCTAAACTTGTTGAAGGTGATACTGTAACGGGTAAAGTTGCTCGTTTAACAAATTTTGGTGCATTTATTGATCTTGGTGGTGTGGATGGGTTAGTTCACATTTCTCAAATTTCTTACAACCATGTAAAAGCTCCTAGTGATGTTTTAGCAGTGGATCAAGAAGTTCAGGTGAAAATTTTGTCAATTAACGAAGAAACAGGACGTATCTCATTGTCTATTAAAGATACACAACCTGGTCCTTGGGAAAATATTGAAGAACGTGCGGCAGTTGGTGCTGTTTTAACTGGTACAGTGAAGCGTCTAACAAGCTTTGGTGCATTTGTTGAAGTCTATCCAGGTGTTGAAGGTCTTGTTCATATTTCACAAATTTCACACAATCATATTGCTACTCCACATGAAGTGCTACATGAAAATGATGAAATTAAAGTAAAAGTGTTAGAAGTGAATCCTACAGATCAACGTTTATCTCTAAGTATTAAAGCCTTAGAAGAAAAACCAGCTTCAATGAAAGCTGAAAAAGAAGAAGTAACTGATTATGAGTTACCTGAAGAAGACACTGGTTTTACATTAGGTGATATTTTAGGGGAACAATTATCAGATATGGCTTCTGAAGAGGACAATAACTAAAACTTAACTAGCGTAAATTTGAAGCACTTAGCCTTGTTTAGTTAACTGGGTTAAGTGTTTTTCCTGCTTTTTACTTAAATAAACATCAGACAACAAATTATTCTACTTCTTAGTTTCTTTTAATAAATTGTAGGGAAAGCTTGCAACTTGTGGGTTTATTCTATAAACTACTAAGAGGAATGTAAAAAAAGTAAAAAGATGTTTAGTTAAAAAGTGAATTTGAAGCAATTAACGAGGATGAACCAATTAATTAAATGCTGAAAAGCTAATTTAGTTGCAAAGAACTACTAGCATTTTTGAACAATTAGAGACTTTATTTAGTAAGTTTCAGATAAATGAAAAGAAGGAGGCTAAAACCATGGCAAAACCAGTAATCGCCATTGTGGGTCGTCCAAATGTTGGAAAATCAACTATTTTTAATCGAATTGTTGGTGAAAGAATTTCAATCGTAGAAGACGTATCTGGTGTCACTCGAGATCGCATATATGCAGATGCAGAGTGGTTAGGAAAAGAATTTAATGTTATTGATACAGGTGGTATTGATATCGGAGATGAGCCTTTTTTAGAGCAAATTAAGCAACAAGCTGAAATTGCAATGGATGAGGCAGATGTAATTATTTTTATTACAAGTGGACGTGAAAGTGTAACGGATGCAGATGAAAATGTTGCTAAAATGCTGTACCGTACGAAAAAGCCTGTTCTTTTAGCAGTAAACAAAGTTGATAATCCAGAAATGCGTAATGATGTTTTTGATTTTTATGCATTAGGTTTAGGCGAACCTTATCCAATTTCAGGAAGTCATGGATTAGGATTAGGTGATTTATTAGATGCAGCAATTAGTCACTTCCCGGAAGAAACAGAGGAAGACTATGATGACTCTGTCATTAAATTTAGTTTGATTGGCCGACCTAATGTTGGAAAATCTTCGCTAGTAAATGCTATTTTAGGTGAAGATCGCGTCATTGTTTCAGATATCGCTGGGACAACCCGTGATGCGATTGATACAGAGTTTGTTTCAGCAGATGGAACTGAATTTGTCATGATCGATACTGCCGGTATGCGTAAACGCGGGAAAGTCTATGAAACAACTGAAAAATATAGTGTTTTACGAGCTTTGAGAGCGATTGAACGTTCGGATGTTGTTTTGGTTGTACTTGATGCTGAAACAGGAATTAGAGAGCAAGATAAGAAGGTTGCAGGTTATGCTCATGAAGCAGGTCGTGGAATTATTATCGTTGTGAATAAATGGGATACACTTGAAAAAGACAACAGCACTATGAAGAAATTTGAAGAAGACATTCGTGAATCCTTTGCCTATTTAAGTTATGCACCGATTGTGTATGTTTCAGCGAAGACGAAACAACGTCTAAATACATTACCAGATGTGATTGAACGTGTAAGTATGAGTCAAAACTTACGGATTCAGTCAGCTGTTCTAAATGATGTTATTATGGATGCTGTTGCAATGAACCCAACACCAACGGATAAAGGCAAACGCTTGAAGATTTACTATGCAACACAAGTAGCTGTTAAACCTCCAACGTTTGTTATTTTTGTAAATGAACCAGAAATGCTCCATTTTTCTTATTCACGCTTTTTAGAAAATCGAATTCGTGATGCATTTACTTTTGAAGGAACGCCGATTAGAATCATTGCAAGACAAAGAAAATAGGCATTTTAACACATTTGTAGTTGGTTTTCAAACAATATCTAAAAAAATTATTGAATGATTAAATTTTCACTGTAAAGGTGGAAAAATCCTTGCAGTATCAGCTTTTCTATGATATCTTTTATAAGAAATGTTAATTGTGTCGAACACAGCTTAATGTTTCCATTCAAACCATTCTTGGACCACTCAAGTTTGGTATTATCGATGTATATTTGCTTATTCAAATGAAGCATTTATTCTTCTTTTCGAGGGAGGTGAAATACACATGGCTAACAAAGCAGAATTAATCGAAAGCGTTGCAACTTCAACAGGTTTAACTAAAAAAGATGCAACTGCAGCAGTTGATGCAGTATTTGAAACTATCCAAACTACTTTAAGTTCTGGAGAAAAAGTTCAATTAATCGGTTTTGGTAACTTTGAAGTGCGCGAACGTGCTGCACGTAAAGGTCGTAACCCTCAAACAGGGGAAGAAATCCAAATCGCTGCAAGCAAAGTACCTGCATTCAAACCAGGTAAAGCTCTTAAAGACGCAGTTAAATAAGTCGTTTAGAAAAAAGGTTGTTGCACATTTGTGCGGCAACCTTTTCTTATATAAAATGAGAATTAAAATGTTTTAGTAGTTTTTAAGATGAGATCCTACATATTTAGAAACAGAGTGTGGTAAACTTAAAGAGATAAATTGAGAGAAGATTGGGGGGATCTTGATGGAATTTAAATTAGCTCGAGATAGTCAGCAAGTGTTACTTTATTTTGGAGCACCGCTTACTCAACTAATTGAAAACCAACATGAACTTTTTAAACAGACCTCTCATTTTTTAATTATAGTGAATCAAACCAATTATGATTCCTATTATGAAAAAATTCAGTTGTTGCTTAGAAAGCAAAGACAACAATATTGGTACGTTTGTCCAAATAATTCGCAAAGTAGTAATTTAGCTGAGTTTGAAAGAGTATTGTCTTACAGTATTGAGATGGAGTTGGATACACAGGTTTGTGTAATTGCGTTTGGTGATGCAGGGGTTATTCAACTAAGTGGTTTTTTTTCTAGTGTCTATCTTGGTGGCGTTACGCTGCTGGAACTGCCGACAACGTTAATGAGCTTGGAGCAGACTCTTGGTGGAAGGGCTGGGCTTAATCATTCATTGAGTCGTAACGTTGTTAGCGTTGTGAAACATTCAAGAGGTATCTTCTTAGAGTCGCGTTTTTTGCGAGAGAATACATTGTCAGAAATTAGAATTGGTTTTAGTCGTTGGGTTCGTCTGGCACTAGGGCTGGATTTGCCTTTTTATCATAACTTGATGCAGGAATTTGGGACTGAGAAACAACTTCAAGAGAAAAGTCTTATTCCCTATTTAACTTCCTATTTCGCTTTACATCAATTGGAAAATGAAAGTGGGAATGAGTTGTCTAAGAAATTCGGTACAGAGTTTCAACAAGCCTGTAATAGCTTTTCTGAAGACTCTAGGAATAGTTCTGAAAATGACGTGTTTTTAATTAGCTTAGGTTTCTCGTTATTTGTTTCTGTGAGATTAATGTCAGGGGTTTTTGACCTAGATAGCTGGTTTAGTTGGCTAGACCGTTTAGGATATTCCTTTATATTACCAGAAAGTTGGTTGACTTCAGAATTAGTGGAGCGACTCCTAAAAAGTGGTGGAGATAAAAAAAATTTTTTACTGATCGTGCGAACAAGCAATGAAGAATTAAATAAAGTTGAGATTACTTTAGCAGATTTAGTGATGTATGTTGAAGACTATCGAAGTTGGTTGGCTGAAAAGAAATAGAAAATAGATTGGAGATAGAAACATGAATTACGGCGAACAAATGATTGAAGCGTTACAAAATAATTTATTGGAAGAAGCAGAGGGATATTTTTTAGAGGCTTTAGAAAAAGATCAACCTGATGAATTGTATGTTTTAGCGGATACTTTGTATCAACTTGGTTTTTTAGTTGAAACAAAGGCTATTTATGAACATTTATTGATTGATTTTGGTCATGATGATGAATTAAAGATTGGATTAGCTGAGATTGCAATTGAAGAAGATGATATTGATGGAGCAATGGATTGGTTAGCGGCAATTAATGAAGATAGTCCAGCTTATCCCCAAGCTCTTTTGGTATCAGCGGATTTGTATCAAGTTCAAGGACTTTATGAAGTTAGTGAACAGAAGTTGTTATTAGCAAAAGAAATTTTACCTGAAGAGCCAATTTTAACATTTGCGTTGGCTGAGTTGTATTTTGTGATGGGTAAATATGCACAAGCAATTTATAACTATCAAGAGCTTGTTGATACTGGTTTAAATGAAATGAGTGGGATTTTCCTAGAACATCGGATTGGAAGTGTCTACAGTGCCTTAGGGGACTTTGATCAAGCGATTCCTTATTTAGAACGAGCAGAATCACAAAACGAGACAACCGACTTATTATTTGAACTTGGCTTTACTTATTTACAGAATAAAGAATATCGTCGGGCAAGTGAAACGTTATTTAAATTGAAAGAATTAGACGCTAGTTACACATCTCTTTACCCTTATTTAGCGAAAAGCTTAGAAGAAGAGAATCAATTAGAACGAGCTAGTGAAGTGATTCGTGAAGGTTTGCGAGTTGATCAGTACAATCCAGAACTTTTCTATTATGCCGCGAACTTATCTTTAAAATTAAACGATGAAGAACAAGGTGAATATTATTATCAAGAGTCCTTAATTTTAAATCCAGACAGTGAAACCGTTCAATTAGCATTAATCAATTTACTATTAAAACAGGGACGTTTTGAAGAGGCTGTTACAAAAATTGAAGCAGCATTGGAAAATGAAGAGGCTGATCCACAATTTTATTGGAACCTAGCGTTGGCTGAAACTGGGTTAGAACAGTACAAAAATGCTACAGCGGCCTATGAGCAAGCTTATCCTCATTTTACAGGGAATAAAGATTTCTTAAGAGAGTATGCTCTATTCTTAAGGGAAGAAGGAAATTTAAAATTAGTTCAAGAAGTTATTGAGAATTATTTGAAATTAGAACCTTCAGATGAAGAAATGATTGGGATTGTGGAAGAAATAAATGGCGATTTCAATTAAAATAAGTTATAATTAATCTAGAATTACAATTAAATCATTTTAGTTATTTATTTTTAATCTGATTTTTTTAACAATAAAAACTAAGGAAATCAAGGACTGGAGGGTTTGAAATGAGTATTAAGATATCATTAGAAACTAAAAAAGAATTTTTAAGCTGGTTCTTGGATTACCATCAATTAAAAAGAAGAGAAGCGATGTGGATTTTAAATTATTTAATGACTCATGAAGCTGTCTTAAATAAAATCCATTTTGTTGAAGCTGTTGAAGCGACTCCAAGAGGAATGTCCTTGGCTGCCATTGGAACCGAAGAAGAACCATTTAAATTTTACAAAGAAGGTCTTGCGTTTGAAGATCCAGAACAAGGTTTTCATGAGATTCGTTTAAATTGGGGTGAGCAATTGTATGTTGAATTGTTTTTTAAAGATCAATGGAAATCAGCAGAATATTTGGCTGTTTTAGAAGACAATCCTTACCATCGTTGGAATGATAGTGTTAGTGAAGCAGTGAAAAAAGATGTCGATGATGCTTTGGTTCGCTTTGATTTGGAACGAAAGAAAGCGGAGCTAACTCCTAAAATTAATTCAGCCCTTGAAATCGGTAATCGTGAATTGTTTGAAGAGCTATCAAAAGAATGGAATCAATTAATGCTTGAGTTTGAAAAACTTTAAACATCAAAGGATTAGAGCATTAGTTTCTAATCCTTTTTTATTATGGAAAGATAGACAAAGAAATTGTATACTATAGAGAACCGATTTAAGTGATGGAAAGTTAGAGATATGTACAGGAGGTTACTTATTTGGAAAAGACGCTAAAAACTATGCAACAAGAAGTTGATACCTATATTGGTCAATTCAAAGTTGGTTATTTCTCACCTTTAGGCCAGATGGCGCGACTTACGGAAGAGGTTGGAGAGCTAGCTCGTGAAGTAAATCATCAGTACGGGGAGAAGAGTAAGAAATCAACAGAGACAACTAAAGAAGTAAGTGAAGAGCTTGGAGATGTGTTATTTGTTGTTCTATCGATGGCTAACTCATTAGATATTGATATGACAGAAGCCTTTGATCAAGTGATGGGGAAATTTAATCAACGGGATAAATTCCGTTTTGAAAGGAATGATGAAAAGCATGATTAAAATTATTATTGCTGGATTTAAAGGGAAGATGGGGTTAACTGCTACAAAAATGGTATTAGACCGCGAAAATTTTGAATTAGTTGGTGTTTTAGATCCCTTTGCTGTAGAAACAAATTTAAATCAATTTGCAGAATTTGCCAATGAAGATATTCCTGTGTTTACTAAAAAAGAGGAGATAGTTAAACAAGTTGCTGCAGATGTCTGGATTGATTTTACAATTCCTAAAGTAGCTTATGAGCATACGAAATATGCGATTGAACATGGTATTCGTCCAGTTGTTGGGACAACAGGCTTTACGGAAAGCCAAGTTCAAGAATTAATTGTTGAATCTCAGAAACGTCAAATTGGTGGACTGATTGCACCAAACTTTGCGATTGGTGCAATTTTAATGATGCAATTTGCTCAAAAGGCAGCACACTATTTTCCGGATGTGGAGATTATGGAATTGCATCACGATCAAAAATTAGATGCACCCAGTGGGACAGCAGTTAAAACTGCAGAAATGATTGCTGAAGTTCGCGGACACCATCAACAAGGGAATCCTGCTGAAAAAGAATCAATTCCAGGTGCTAGAGGAGCTGATTTTGAAGGTATGAAGATTCATAGTGTTCGTTTGCCAGGATTAGTTGCGCATCAACAAGTTCAATTTGGTAGTGTTGGGGAGGGATTGACCATTCGTCATGATTCCTACGATCGAACATCCTTTATGACGGGTGTGGCTTTAGGTTGTGAAAAGGTGATGGAGTTGGATGTGTTGGTTTATGGGTTGGAAAATCTACTATGATGCAATTAGTTCCAGAATTTATAACGGCTTTGCCTGTGTTGAAGAAAATTGAGGAAGCTGGATTTGAAGCTTATTTTGTTGGTGGCAGTGTCCGTGATTTGATTTTACAAAAGCCGATTTCAGATGTGGATATTGCAACCAGCGCTTTTCCTGCTGAGATTAAAGCCATTTTTCCAAAAACGATTGATGTTGGAATTGACCATGGTACAGTGATGGCTTTATGGCAAAAGGAAAGCTACGAAATCACAACCTTCCGAACAGAATCGACATACCAAGACTATCGTCGTCCTGATGAAGTTGTTTTTGTTCGTTCTTTGAAAGAAGATTTGAAGCGTCGTGATTTTACTGTGAATGCACTTGCAATGGATGCCGATGGAAAAATTATTGATTATTTTGATGGTCTTCAAGATATTCAAAATCGAGTGCTTAAGGCAGTTGGATCGCCGACAGAACGTTTTCATGAAGATGCATTGAGAATGATGCGTGGTGTGCGTTTTGTAAGTCAACTTGATTTTGAACTAGAAACTACAACGGAAGAGGCTATTTTAGAGCATCATGCTTTATTAGAAAAAATCGCAGTAGAGCGGGTTCAAGTTGAATTTATAAAACTATTATTGGGTCGAGGACGCAGTCGTGGTTTAGAAAAAATGATTCAAACGGAACTTTATTTGTATTGTCCGGGATTGCGTCATTCAGGTGAAGGCCTCTATCGTTTTGCTAGTCTAGAGGGGCAATTGGTAGACCGTTTAACTGCTTGGACATTGTTGGTTTATTTTATTCAGTTAGAGAATGAAAACATTGACTCTTTTATGCGTCAATGGAAATGTTCAAAAAAAGAAATTCAAGAAGTTCAATTAGCAAAAAGTGCTTTAGATGAGCGTTTATTTGGAACCTGGACAGTTGATTGTTTATATCGAACGGGTATTGAGATTGCTGTGACGGTTGAGACGATAGTTGGCATGTTGACGGAGAAGAATGATGTAAGCCGTCTTAAAGCGATGTTTCAGCAATTACCTATCAAACATAAAAAAGAATTGGATATCACGGGAAATGAGCTGATTGCTGCGTTGGATTGTCCGCCTGGTATTTGGTTAGGAGCGTTATTGACAAAAATTGAAGGAGCCGTTCTTCATGGTGAATTAAAAAACGATAAACAAACTATTTTATCTTGGGCTAGAAGTCAGAAGAAATAAATGTTCATAAAAACTAGAAGCGAGGGAAAGAATATGAGTTTAAAAATCAATAAAACAATTATTGTCGATTCACAGCAGACAGCAGAAGCCTTTAAATCTGGTGATATACCGGTCTATGCTTCCCCTGCATTGATGGCAAAGTCTGAAGAATTAGCTAAAGACTTGGTTATCCCGCTTTTAAAAGAGGGAGAAACAACCGTGGGAATTGAATTTTCTCTGAATCATATACGACCAACAGAAGTCGGAGCTCAGGTTGATTTTGAAGTTCGATTAGTTGAGCAGAATAAAACAATTTTAGTTTATGACTTTACGGTGGAATCTAAAGGTCAGTTGATTGCTGAAGGAACTCATAAACGTGCAATTATTAATCGCCAAAAATTTATGGAAAAACTGACTAAGAAGTAAATAGTTAAAAAATAGAGGCTAATGAACTTTTATTAGCCTCTATTTTTTTATAGAAATCCTTTTAAATCAACATTTATAAAATAAATTTGTAAAAAAAACAAATAAATTACTAAAAGTTGTTTACTTACTAAAAGAAAGATGTTAATATATTGTTTGTAAGTTACTTTAAGGAGGAAAATAAAATGTCAAATAATTATATCGAAGTATTAAAGAAACGTCGTTCAATTTACGGATTAGGTAAAGGAGTTTCTTTAAATGATGAAGCAGTTGTTTCATTAATTAAAGAAGCTGTAAAAGAAAGCCCATCTTCATTTAATTCTCAAACTTCACGTGTTGTAGTATTATTTAACGAATCACATGATAAATTATGGACAATTGCTGAAGATGCTCTTAAAAAAATTGTTCCAGAAGATTCTTTTGGTCCTACTTTAGAAAAGTTAAACTCATTCCGTGCAGCTCACGGTACAGTTTTATTCTTTGAAGATACAGATGTCGTGAAATCTTTACAAGAACAATTTGCATTATATGCTGATAACTTCCCAATCTGGTCTGAACAAGCAACAGGTATTGCACAACATTCTGTATGGACTGCATTAGCTCAAGAAAATATTGGTGCAAGTCTACAACATTACAATCCACTAATTGATGATGCTGTAAAAGCTGAATGGGATATCCCTGCTAGTTGGAGTTTGAGAGCTCAATTGCCATTTGGTTCAATTGTAGCGCCTGCTGGTGAAAAAGAATATATGGACGATGCTGCAAGATTCCGTGTATTTAACTAATTAATGAAAACATAAGATGAAATAAAAGTTGAGAAATCAGCTTTTATTTCATCTTTTTTTATAGTTATTTCCAAAAATAAATATACATAAAATATGCATATTGATAAAAATTAGAAAAAGATTAAAAAAAAGATTTGACTTCTATAATTTGTTTCATTATAATAAGCTTTATATTTAAATCGAGGTGATTTTATGAAGGTTTCTATTATTGGCGCAACAGGATATAGTGGTCTGGAATTAATACGATTGTTACAATCACATTCAAAAGTAACAATTCAATCTTTGCATAGTTATTCTAATTATTCAGAAAATATTGCATATTTATATCCTCATTTGAAAGACGTTTGCGAACTATCATTGGAATCGGTAGATATCAAGAAAATTTGTCAAACAAGCCAGATTGTTTTTTTTGCTACCCCATCAGGTGTTTCAAAAGATCAGGCAGCCGCTTTTATCAAAGCTGGTTTAATAGTGGTGGATTTATCAGGGGATTTACGCTTAGAAAATCATACTTCTTATAAAAAATGGTACAATTTTGACGGTGCTTCGCAAGAGCTATTAACACAAGCCGTTTATGGATTAGCAGAGTGGAATGATGTGACAAATCAAAAACTAATTGCCAATCCAGGTTGTTATGCTACAGCGACTTTATTAGCTTTAGCACCTTTACTTATCGAAGATATTCTTCACTTAGATTCGATTGTTGTAGATGCCAAATCTGGTGTATCAGGAGCTGGTAAAACACCAAATCCTAGTTCTATGTATACAGAAACAAATGATAATTTGACGCTTTATAAGGTTAATCAGCATCAACATATTCCTGAAATCATGCAACAACTAAAAAAATGGAATCCCTCAATTGAAAATATCCAATTTTCAACAACACTGATTCCCGTTACTCGTGGTATCTTAGCAACTATTTATGGCAAATTAAAGTCCACGCTTACCACAGAGGAAGTAGTGGACTTATTTCAGAAAGCGTACCAAGATAAACCCTTTGTTCGTATTCAGGAAGTTGGAAATCTGCCAACAATTAAACAAGTGGTGGGATCTAACTATTGTGACATTGGTATTTCTGTGAATCCAGTCACAAATCAAGTTTTAGTAGTAGCGACAATTGATAACTTAATAAAAGGAGCAGCTGGTCAAGCGATTCAGAATATGAATCAAGCAGCTGGATTTCCTCTTAATACCGGGCTTCAGTTTAGTCCACTTTATCCATAAGAATCAGAGAAGGAGCGGTTAGAATGAGATTTATTACTGGTACAATTGCATCACCTAAAGGTTTTTTTGCAACAGGAGTCCACGGGAAATTAAAATATAAACGTAAAGATATCGGCTTGATTTATTCAGAAGTTCCAGCAGTAGCGGCAGCAGTCTATACAACTAATCAATTTCAAGCTGCTCCGATTATCGTAACCAAAGATAGTTTGAATCAAAGCAAGACGTTACAGGCTGTTATTGTAAATAGTGGCAATGCAAATGCATGTAATGGTGAAAATGGTTTAAAAGATGCGTATACAATGCGTCAATTAACAGCAGCTAAATTAGGCATCGATGCAAGAGCAGTTGCGGTTGCTTCGACGGGAATTATTGGGGAACCTTTGCCAATGGAAAAAATTATTAATGGTATCAAAGAATTAGATTTTCAAAAAGGAGTACCCTTAGATTTCCACGAAAGTATCTTGACAACGGACACCTGTGAAAAACAAATTACAGTGGAACTTATTTTAAATCAGCATCCTGTAATCATATCAGGAGTTGCGAAAGGCTCTGGAATGATTCATCCTAATATGGCCACTATGTTAGCTTTTATTACAACAGATGTTGCTATTTCTAGTAAATTATTGGATCAGCTCTTACGTCAAAGTGTGAACCAAACCTTTAATCAAATTACAGTGGATGGTGATACTTCAACGAACGATACCGTTTTAGTTATGGCGAATGGTTTGGCCGGGAATTCAGAAATAAGTGAAGAAAATGAGGACTACCAAATTTTAAAGCAAGCATTTGAAATTGTTTGTGAACATCTGGCGAAAAAAATTGCTCAAGATGGTGAAGGAGCAACAAAATTAATTGAAGTCACAGTAGATTCTGCTAAAAATATTGAAGAAGCTAGGATGATTGCTAAAACGATTGTTTCATCAAGTCTTGTGAAAACAGCCATGTTTGGTGAAGATCCTAATTGGGGTAGAATTATTTGTGCAACTGGGTATAGTCAAGGTTCTTTAGATCCAGCAAATATTAGGATTGAAATAGGATCAATTTTAATTTTAAAAAATACGAAGAAGGTTGTTTTTGAGGAAGCTGCATTAAAAGAATATTTAGAAAATGATGTGATACGAATTACAGTTGATGTTGGTGTAGGGACAGAAACAGGTGTTGCGTGGGGATGCGATTTAAGTTATGACTATGTAAAGATCAATGCTTGTTATCATACGTAGAGAGTGAAAGAGAGGTGGATTTTAGTGGGAAATGTTATTGTAATTAAGCTTGGGGGAACATCCTGTGAAGCGTTGGAACCACATTTTTTTAACGAAATTAATAAACTGCAAAAGGCTGGTAAAAAAATTATCATTGTCCATGGTGGCGGTCAATCTATCACAAAATGGATGGAAAAATTAGAGATTCAAGTAGAGATTGAAAATGGTCTACGAATGACGAATGAAGCTGCTCTAGCTATTACGAAAATGGTTTTAATTGGTGAAGTTCAGCCACATTTGTTGCAGCAATTTGCAGAGCATCAGGTTAAAGCAATAGGGTTGAATGCAGCAATGAATCATCTTTTGGTTGCAAGGCAGATTCAAGAAGGAAAACTGGGTTTTGTTGGAGAGATTCAAAAGGTGAATACAGAGATATTGGTGGATAGTTTACAGCAAGGGTATCTTCCAATTGTTGCTCCACTTGGTTTGGATGAAGCTGGACAGTGGCTTAATATTAATGCGGATGAAACAGCGAGCAAAATTGCCGAAGCGATGGAAGCAGAAGAGTTAATTTTAATGACTGAAGTTCTTGGGGTTAAAGAAGAAGGAAATGTTTTAAAGAGTTTAAATGCGACTGAACTTGTTGCATTTATTGAGAGTGGTGTTGTTTCAGGGGGAATGATTCCTAAGTTGAAATGTGCACAATATGCCTTGAAAAAAGGCGTTAAGCAAGTTCGGGTTACGTTAAGATTAGACTATTTAGGAACAAAGATGGTTCAGGAGGGAAGCTTATGAGTTCAGCACTTTTTCCAACATATGCCAGAAATTCACTTGAATTAGTTCGTGGTTCTGGTTCAATCGTTGTTGATGCCCAAGGTAAACAGTATTTGGACTATACTGCAGGAATTGCTGTTTGTAATTTAGGTCATAGTCATCCTAGATTAAATGCGATTTTACAGCAGCAATCTGAAGCAATCTGGCATACGTCTAATTTATATGAAAATTCTTTACAAGAAAAAGTTGCAAAACAATTGGGTGGGAGCGACTATCTAGCTTTTTTTGCAAATAGTGGAGCTGAAGCCAATGAAGCAGCGATTAAATTAGCCAGAAAACACACTGGTAAAGACAAAATTATTACGTGTTTAGCCTCGTTTCATGGTCGTACTTTTGCTACAATGAGCGCTACTGGCCAACGTAAAATTCATGATGGATTTGGCTCATTATTGCCAACTTTTGACTATGTTCCTTTTAATGATTTTGAGGCATTAGTTGCGGTAGCAGACAATCAAACAGCAGCGATTATGTTGGAATTGGTTCAAGGAGAAGGTGGCGTTATTCCAGCCAATCAAGATTATATCGCTAAAGTAGCAGATTTTTGTAATGAACACCAAATTTTATTGATAGTTGATGAAGTCCAAACGGGAATTGGACGAACAGGTAGTTTATTTTGTGGAGAAATTTACGGCATTCAACCAGATATTATTACAGTAGCTAAAGGATTAGGAAATGGATTTCCAGTGGGGGCGATGTTAGGTAAGAAAAAATTTGCGAGTAGTTTTGGAGCTGGATCCCATGGCTCAACTTTTGGTGGCAATAAGTTAGCGATGTCAGTAGCCAATGAAACACTGAAAATTATTCAAGAACCCAATTTTTTAAATGAAGTGAAAGAAAAAGCAACGTATCTTCAACAACTATTAAAAGTAGAACTAAAGCAAAAACAACAAGTTGTAGCGATTCGTGGACTAGGATTTTTATTAGGAATTGAGTTGATTGACCCCGTTGCACCACTCATTGTGAAACTACAAGAAAAAGGCGTACTGATTCTTTCTGCGGGACCAAATGTAATGCGTATTTTGCCACCATTAACAACAACTAAAGAAGAAATTCAACTGGCCGTAAAATTAATTTCAGAAGAAATCAACTGAACAATTAAGGGGGAGTTTAAAATGAAACAGATAAAAATAGATACGTTAACTTTATTAGAATGGAGTTCAATAGATTTAGAGGAAATGATTCAGCTTGCGATTAAAATCAAAGATAATCCTAAAGATTACCGTTATGCTTTAGATGGAAAAATATTAGGCATGATTTTTGATAAAGCTTCAACTAGAACAAGAGTATCTTTTGAGGCTGGTATGTTGCAGCTAGGAGGCTCAGCGATTGTGCTTTTTTCCAAAGATTTGCAAATTGGGCGAGGAGAACCTATTAAAGATACTGCGCATGTCTTATCTGAATATTTAGATGGATTGATGATTCGGACATTTGCCCATGAGACAGTGGAACAATTTGCTGAATATGCCTCAATTCCGATTATTAATGGGTTGACAGATCTTCATCATCCGTGCCAAGCTCTTGCTGATTTATTGACAATTTATGAAGTGAAAGGAACCTTTAAACAAGTTCAATTGACGTATTTAGGAGATGGTAATAATGTCTGTCATTCATTGTTATTAGCAAGTGCTTTAGTTGGTTTAACCATTCATTGTGCCACTCCAATTGGCTATCAGGTGGATCCAGTTATTTTGGCAAAAGCTCAAGAGATAGCAAAAATAACTGGCGCTACTATTACGATTTATCAAGATCCAATAGAAGCTGTAAAAAATGCTGATTTTATTTATACAGATGTTTGGACAAGTATGGGACAGGAAACTGAAAATGCGTTGCGTTTGAAAGCCTTTGAAGGAGCCTATCAGGTGAATGCTAAATTAGTTGCCTATGCGAAATCAGATTATCATTTTTTACATTGTTTGCCTGCACATCGGGAGGAAGAAGTCACAAGTGAGATTATTGATGGTCCTCATTCATTAGTTTATCAACAAGCTGGAAATCGACTTCATGCTCAAAAAGCATTACTATTAATGAGTTTGTTTTAGAGGAAAATACAAGTGTGGTTTCACAAACTTTGCGAATTAAATATATGAATCGTTATTTATCAAGGGCTTCAGTAGAAAAGGCGACTATTTTTGGCTAAATTCAAGTTTTTTTCTTTAGAGTATGTTAGAATATAGAAGTGGGTTAGGCTAAAACGATAGCGCTAACACCAAATTCTAAAGATTATATTTGTGAAGGAGAGCATAGACATGAAAAGAGAAGTAGTTGGCTTAAAATTCTTTTTCCGTAATGGTGAAACTTGGACTATTGGAAAAGAGCATATTGGCGATTTATGGATTAAACAAATTACAAAAAGTTTTGGCCGTATTGGAGGAAGTGATTTCCAAGAAATCCATCCTTGTGAATCTTTAAGAATTGAAATTGCTCAAGAAGCAGACCATGTTCATACAGATGATATTAATTTAGGTGGTTTAGAGTTAGGGATGTTTGAACGTGCAACTCAATATCCAGATATCGAAATGATGGATATTTTATACAAAGATGCAACGCATCCAAAATCAGATGTAGTTGTAGACACAGACCGTGTTTATTTCCCATACAAAGCAAAAGATGTTGATGGAAATGATAATGAACACCAAAGTTCACATATCAAAGACGGTTTCTTATATATTGTTATCGATCCAGAAAAAACAGTTAAAGACATTTACGCTGATAAATTTTAATCGTTTAAACCTTGCAAAATTTCATTTAGTTGAAAATTTTGTAAGGTTTTTTTGTTTTTTTTTGTGCTTCATAGTATGATAGTTAATGATGGAAAAAGACGAATTAAGAATTAGGTGACAATTGTGGAAAAAGTAAAAACATACGCCGTTGTTGATATTGAAACGACGGGTGGAAATGTTGAAAATGGCGATAAAATTATTCAATTTGGCTGTGTGTTACTTGAAGATGGAAAAATTGTACAACAATTTGCTACGGATATCAATCCTGGTGTTCGGATACCAAAGCAAATTGAATATTTGACTGGAATTAGCACAAAGCAAGTAGCAAATGCACCATACTTTGAAGATGTAGCAACGACGATTTACAATCTTTTAGCAGACTGTGTTTTTATTGCACATAATATTCAGTTTGATTATCAATTTTTAGATGGAGAATTGCAAAATTGTGGGTTGCCCCCTTTGAAGCTTAAAGGGATGGATACGGTAGAATTAGCTCAGATATTAGTGCCGACAGCTGCAAGTTTTCGTTTGACTGATTTAGCTACTCAATTTGAGTTTAAGCACGAAAATCCTCATCAAGCTGATAGTGATGCATATGTTACTGCACAATTGTTTCTTTTATTAAATGAAAAAGCTAAAAAATTACCCTTAGTAACTTTGGAGAAGATTTTAGAGTTGGCACAACATTGCTCAATGGATACCGTTGATTTTTTTGTGGATTGTTTAGCTGAATTACGTTTAGATTTACCAAAATTATCAGAATCAATTATGATAAAAAATGGGTTAGCCATTCAACAGAAAGCTGTTGAAATAGAAAGCCGCAATCATCGAGAAGTTCATAAATATCCAGTTAGTCAGGAAGCAAAGGCTAATTTGTTTAAAAATAAGCTGAAATTAAGAACTGCTCAGATTGATATGATGGATGCGTTACATGCTTATTTGAGTCAAGCTGAAGAGAGAGAACTGAATCAGCATATGGCCATCGAGGCGGCAACGGGTGTCGGGAAAACATTGGGGTATTTGATTCCTTTAGCGTATCATGGGACTCCTGAAAAACCCATTATGGTAAGCACCTATACAACTTTATTGCAAAAGCAATTATTAGAAAAAGATATCGCACAATTAAGTCAGATATTACCTTTTCAATTATCAGCGACGATTATAAAAAGTAAAAGTCACTATCTTCATTTAGCAAAATATGAGGCAGAATTAAAAAAAGAAACGGTTCATAAAAATGATGCTCTTGTTAAAATGCGTTTATTAGTCTGGCTGACAATGACGAAAACGGGAGATTTAGATGAGTTAAACTTATCTAATTACAATCAACCCATCTGGCAAAGAATCCGTCATCGTGGGTGGTTGGCAAGTTCGATAGATGATCCTTGGCTAGCAGAAGATTTTTATTTATTTGCTAAAAAACAAGCACAACATGCTAGTATTATTATTACCAACCATGCTTTTTTATGTCATGATTTACAACGTGAGTTACCTGAATTGCCTCTAACTGATACTTTAATTATTGACGAGGCCCATCATTTAGCAGATGTTGCGACAAGTTCTTCTAGTGAAGTTTTTAATTACTATGGTCTTTTACAGGCCTTCCGAACATTAGGGAAATTAGATATAGAAAACTCTTATTTACAACGCTTGGATCAATTACAAGATCAACTAAAGATTGGCAGAAAGTATCAATTGGCAAGTTTGGAAATGAGTGTTTGGTCTCTTGAAGAGCAGCTATCTGATTTTATTGAAAGTTTACTCGCTTATTGTGGGCAACAATTAGCCGGAGAGCAAATACCGCAAGAGCAGGTTGAGTTACTAGTGAATCATGAAATCGTTTGGCCGTTGGAAGTAAAAAAAGCAATTAAACAAATCGGTGCTTTATTTACTGAAATTATTTTTATTAGTGAGGAATTACTGGCTAGTTGTTTAAAAGCGAAAGAACAATTAATCTTTGATGAGCTTTATTTTTTAGATAGCTATAACCAATTGTTAACGACTTTAAAGAAGAATTATCTTGTTTTTCAAACCGTCTTTCAAGAAAATAATGAGAATAGTGTAAATTGGTTTGCGTATAATCAAAAAAGTGCCAAAAATAGTTTTAAAATTAGACGTTCTCGTTTAGATAGTGGAGAATTTCTGCGGGAGCATCTTGTTAAAAAAGTCGGCAAAATTATTTATACTGGAGCCACTTTAGAGATCAAGCAAAGCTTTGATTATTTTGCTAATCAAATCGGAGAGAGTCAGCTGGAAACGATGATTTTACCATCACCTTATGATTATGGTAAACAGGCACGTTTGTATTTGCCAAAAGAGATGAAGCCAATTAAAAGCTTATCTAAAAAACAATATATTCAGGCGATTGTTGATAATTTTGCTGCATTAGCTACAGATAATAATGAGAATATGTTGGTTTTATTTAATTCATTAGAAACATTAAAGGAAGTTTACTATTATTTGCAAAAGCAAGCTTTATTTAGTGAACGGGAAATTCTTGCACAGGGGATTTCAGGAAGTCGAGAAAGAATTTTAAAACGTTTCTTTCATGCTACAGGTGGAATTTTACTAGGGGCTGATAGTTTCTGGGAAGGGGTCGATTTGCCAGGGAAAGCGTTGCGGATGATAGTTATTACGCGTCTGCCATTTGATTCTCCAGAGCAGCCATATACAAAAGCGAATTATCAGCAAATTGCTGAAAAAGGTCAAAATCCATTTACTGTGGCAACCTTGCCTAAAGCAACTTTACGATTACGTCAAGGTTTAGGTCGATTGATTCGATCTGAAGAAGATAAAGGCGTGATGTTAATTCTAGATGATCGTTTATTCAAAACGAACTACGGATTACAGATGTTAAAAGCCTTGCCAGAAAATCTACCAAAAGAAGAATTGCCGTTAGCTGAAATTGTTGAAAAAGCTAAGGAGTTCTTACGCTAAATTAAAGAAATTTTATGATTTCAAACGGCATTTCTAAAGAAAGTTTGGTATAATAGGAAAAGTAAGTCAATTGTAGAGAACAAATGACATTTGGTGTATTTTGTAAAGTGGGTGAAAGAGATGAAAAAGGGCATTGTTCTAACCTTAACAATCGTCATGGCCTTTATTGTTGTAGGTTCTTGGTACGTTTATTATGTTGGTCATCAACCGATGGCAAAAGCTGAAAAAGAAGCCACTGAAATTGCAAAACAAGAGGCAGATTTAAAGGAAGTAGATCAGTTTTATTGGTATAATGGTGTGGAAACATATTTTACTATAACCGGAACCAATCAAAAGGATGAGAAAATCATTGTTATTATTGCTAAAAAAGGTGGTAAAACACAAGTGATTAAGCAAAGTGACACGATTTCAGAAAGCGATGCACGCAAACTAACACGTGAAGCTAAAAATCCAAAACGAATTTTAGAAACACGAATTGGACTTGAAAAAGATATTCCAATTTGGGAAGTGGTTTATAAAGAAGAGAATGGTCGTCTGGGGTATCACATTTTGAAACTAAAAGATGGAGAGTATATTCGTGATATTAGTAATATTTAAATAGATGGTAAATATAGGGGGCTTGGACTATGGGGTTAATTTCAGATAGAATGAAAACGATTGGACCATCAGTGACGTTGGCGACTAGCGCAAAGGCTAAACAGCTAAAAGCGGCAGGTATTGATGTGATTAGTTTAGCTGTTGGGGAACCGGATTTTCAAACCGCTGATTCAATTAAACAAGCAGCGATTCAGGCAATTGAAAATGGAAATGCTAGTTATTACACACCGACTCCAGGAGTACCAGCATTACGTCAAGCAGTTTTAAAACGTACAGCTGAAGATTTAAACTTAGATTACGAAGATAATCAAGTTATCGTAGCAGATGGTGCTAAGAATGTGTTATATAATTTGTTCCAAGCAATTTTAAATGAAAAAGATGAAGTCTTAATTTTTGCTCCGTATTGGGTAAGTTATACGGAACAAGTTAAGTTAGCGTCAGGTACACCAGTTACCATCTCAACAGAAGCTAAAAATGATTATAAAGTTACTGTGGCGGAGCTTGATGCAGCGATTACTTCTAAAACAAAAGCTTTAATTTTAAACTCACCATCCAATCCAACTGGAATGATTTATTCAAAAGAAGAGTTACTTGCAATTGGAAATTGGGCAGTTAAACATAACATTTTAATTGTTTCTGATGAAATTTATGGCAAACTCATTTATAATGGACATGAGTTCATTTCGATTGCAACGTTATCTGATGAAATTAAAGCTCAAACCATCTTAGTAAATGGTGTTTCAAAATCTTATGCCATGACAGGTTGGCGAATTGGCTATGCTCTAGGCAATCCTGAGATTATTAAAGCAATGATTGATGTTGCCAGCCATTCAACAAGTAATCCGACTGCGGTTAGTCAATATGCTGCAATTGAAGCCTTAACTGGTAGCCAAGAAATCGTTGAAAAGATGCGTCTAGCTTTTGAGGAGCGCTTAAATACAGCATATCCTTTACTAGCAGCGATACCTGGTTTTGAAGTCATAAAACCACATGGTGCCTTTTATTTATTTCCAAATGTACGACAAGCAGCATTAGCTTGCGGTTTCACCACAGTTGATGAATTTGTTGATGGCATTTTAATGGAGGCTCATGTCGCAGTTGTTCAAGGTTCTGGTTTTGGTTCCAAAGATAATCTGCGAATTAGCTATGCAACTGATTTAGAAACCTTAACTAAAGGAATTGAGCGGATTCATCAATATGTATTAAGCAAAATGAATGACTAAAAATAGTTGTACTAAAGGAGTAAACAAACGTGAAAAGAATTACGATTAATGAATCAAAAGATTATGTAGGTCAAGAAGTTGAGATTGGAGCTTGGGTTGCCAATAAACGTTCAAGTGGAAAGATAGCCTTTTTACAATTACGTGATGGTACTGCATTTTTCCAAGGAATTGTGGTTAAAAGTGAAGTTGGAGAAGAGATTTTCCAATTAGCAAAAGGATTGCATCAAGAAACATCTATTTTTGTAACGGGTACAATTCAAGAAGATAGTCGTTCAAAATTTGGTTATGAGATTGTGGTTAGTGGTGTAACGGTTGTTGGCGAGAGTCAAGATTATCCAATTACACCAAAAGAACATGGAACTGAGTTTTTAATGGATCATCGTCATTTATGGTTACGTTCATCAAAACAACATGCGATTATGCAAATCCGTAATGAATTAATTCGTGGAACGTATGAATTTTTCAATAAAGAAGGTTTTATAAAAATCGATCCACCGATTTTAACGGCAAATGCTGCTGAAGATACAACGGAACTTTTTCATACAGAATACTTTGATGAAGAAGCTTTCTTATCTCAAAGTGGTCAATTATACATGGAAGCTGCAGCAATGGCTTTTGGGAAAGTATTTTCATTTGGTCCAACTTTTAGAGCGGAAAAATCTAAAACTCGTCGTCATTTGATTGAATTTTGGATGATTGAACCAGAAATGGCTTTTATGGATCAAGACCAAAGTTTAGAAGTACAAGAACAATATGTTGCTTATTTAGTTCAAAGTGTCTTAGATAATTGTGATCAAGCGTTGACTACTTTAGAGCGTGATAAAGAATTATTAAAAAAATATACAGAGCTACCTTATCCTAGAATTTCTTATGATGACGCTGTTAAGTTATTAAATGAAAATGGTTTTGAGGATGTTAAATGGGGCGATGATTTTGGTTCACCACATGAAACGTTTATTGCAAGTTCATTTGATAAGCCTGTCTTTATCTTAAACTATCCTAAAGCAATTAAACCTTTCTATATGAAACCACATCCAGATCGTGATGATGTTGTTTTATGTGCAGATATGATTGCTCCTGAAGGGTATGGCGAAATTATTGGTGGTAGTGAGCGTGAAGTTGATTTTGATAACTTATCTGCTGCAATCAAGAAATTTGGCTTAACTGAGGAAGATTATGCTTGGTATTTGGATTTACGTAAATATGGTACAGTTCCTCATTCTGGTTTTGGTTTGGGATTAGAAAGAGCTGTAACTTGGATTTCTGGTACAGAACATATTCGTGAGTCTATTCCATTCCCACGTTTGTTAAATCGTATTTATCCTTAAGCAGTTTAATCTGAAAAGATGTTGGTTCTTTCTAAGAATCAGCATCTTTTTTATGGCGCTGAAATTTGACTGAATCAGTTGTTTTGTCAGTAAAAATAGCGTAAGATAATGGAGAGTAAGGAGTTTGATGAAAATGAATAATCAGTTATTACAAAAATGGTTAAGAGCAGGAAACGTGTCAATTTCGACTATTCTATTAACCTACTATCGTCAAATCGGATTAAGTAACGAAGAATTAATTTTAATTATTCAATTAAAATCATTAATGGATCAAGGCAATCTATTTCCAGATACAGCAGAAATTGCACAGCGAATGGGAAATACTACAGATTCAATTTTTCAAGGAATCCATGAATTAATTCAAAAAAAAGTCTTAACGATTGAAACGGAAACAAGTTTTGATGGAAAAAGTCAAGATTTTTATAATTTGGCATTACTTTGGGATAAATTAGCTTTATGCATTCAGCAAGTGGAACAACAACAAACAAAGGCTGAATTAGCAACTGTTGAAAAAGATTTGTATCAACAATTTGAAGCAGAATTTGCTCGCCCGTTGTCACCAATTGAAATCGAAACGATTGGCATGTGGTTAGATGAAGACCATTATTCAGTGGAATTAATTGAATTAGCGCTAAGAGAAGCTGTTTTAAGTCAAGTGTACAGTTTAAAATATGTGGATCGGATTTTATTAAGTTGGGAACGCAAAAACATTAAAACTAAAGAGCAGGTTTTGAAAGAATCAGAAAAATTTCGTCAAAATTCGATGCCAGCAAAATCTGAACCAAAACAACAAAATAATGAGTCTACGACACAAGTACCATTGCATAACTGGTTAAATAACGAATAAGAAAAGAGGGAAAGCAAACTTGTTTTCAAAAGCTAAAACAATTCATGCAATTGAAGTAATGGGCGAAATGTTTCCCAATGCGACATGCGAATTAACACATAAAAATTCCTTTGAATTACTAATTGCAGTTATGCTAAGTGCGCAGGCAACCGATATTTCAGTAAATAAAGTAACTCCTGGATTATTTGAAAAATATCCAACACCTGAAGCTTTTTTAACAGTTCCGGTTGAAGAAATTATGGATGCGATTAAAACGATTGGATTATTTCGTAATAAAGCCAAACACATTCAAGGATGTTGTCGCAAATTGATAGAAGAGTTTAATGGTGAAGTGCCACAAACTCGAAAAGAGTTGGTTTCCTTGCCTGGAGTTGGGATCAAAACAGCTAATGTGGTTTTAGGAGATGCTTTTGGTATTCCGGCAATTGCGGTAGATACCCATGTTGAGCGAGTAACAAAGCGTCTGGGGATTTGTCGAATTAAAGATAACGTAGGTGAAGTTGAAGCGACACTGATGAAGAAATTACCTGAATCTATGTGGGTAGATGCGCACCATCGTTTAATCTTTTTTGGACGTTATCATTGTACTGCACGAAGTCCTAAATGCGCGATCTGTCCTTTATTAGATGAATGTCGTGAAGGAAAACAAAAAATGGGGCTATCTTAAACTAAATTAAGCAGTTAAGGTCAAAAGAAGTGAAAAGACTTTTTTTGATCTTATTTTATTTAAATAAAATATCTCTTGTATTTTAATTTGTTTTTTAGTAACATGTATTATATAAAAAATAAAGATTAGTATAGGAGAATAGAATTAATGTTGAAAAAAATCGTATTAACAGCAGGCCTCTTGTTTTTATTAGCAGGCTGTCAACAAACAAATGAAAAAACTGAGTCTGTTGCATCCAAAACGGAAGAGAAAAGTAAAAAAATGGCGACGAATAAAATGAACGAAACGGGTTATCAGTTAGCTTTGGAAGACGCAAAAAATGTAGGATTAAACGAAAATATGGATGATATGGAAGTAACACAAATTGAAAAAATACAGTCATTTGATACAGTAAAGTCAATTAAAGATTTAGAATCTAAGACAGAAGTAGGCATTCAAGGGTTGATTGTTGCTAGTGACCCCTCTATTGATATTGATGAAAATTTAATAGCATCAACGGGAAGAACTAGATTAACTATTTTAGTAAACCAAGTTTTTTATGGCGATCAGTCTTTAGTTGGGCAGACGATGATAGTTGACCAACCAACGGGTTTTGTGAAGAAAAGCCAATTTAAATCTGAAAAAGAAACATCAAGTATGAGTGAAGCAGAATTAAATGAAAAAGAACTGATTGGATTGAATGGTATTGGTCCAGCTACGACCGGCACGGAATTAATTGCATATTTGAGTCCCAATGATCAAGTTAAAGCTGGGGAATTACCAAATTACGTTTTTTATGGAGTCAGCTTGTCTAGATTTGATAAGGATGAAAAAACTGGGAAATACCAACAAGTGGTAGCACCAAACTCAGAACAAAAAGCAACAAAATTAAACAAAGAGATTAATGCACTTGTAAAATAATAAATATAAACAAACCGGCATCAATTAGAGAAAGTTTCTAATTGATGCCGGTTTTATTTTATTTATTAATTAAATCAAATTTTTAGTAATAGCTGAGAATCCGAATAGTGATAGGGTGTTTCTAGCCAGTATGGAAGAACTCTCAGCTGATGCAGAGCCACCTATAACCGTTGAATCACTTGAACTAGATGAAGATTCTGAACTACTACTTTCTGAGCTAGAAGCAGGCGGTTCAGTGCTGCTAGATTCAGGTGGAGCCACACTGCTAGAAGAAGAGGATGAAGCAGGTTCTTCTTTAGAAGAATCGACACTTGAACTATCTATCGCTTTTACGGGAACTTCCACAGAAGTTGAAACAGAGGGACTAGTTTGTCCGCCAACAGTTGCAGTTAAAGTAATTGTGACTGTACCTTCTGATGGATTTAAGACTGTATACTTTTTATCGGCTGTTGTATAGGATTGTCCACCAACAGTTAACGTATAATTAGCATTCTTAAATTGATAGTCATTCCAAGAGATTGCAATACTATTTTTTGTTGCATCGTAGCTAGCACTCAATCCAGTTGGCTGTGGCAATTCATCACTAGAGGAAGCACCGCCGCCACCACTAGAAACTTCTGTTGGAGCAAATCCCTTAACAAATAATTCTTGAAGAATATTACTGCTAGGCGTATAAGCACTAGGTTTCTTAGCAGGATCAGATCCTTTTAAAACTGGTGAAGAAACAACACTATTAGGTTTCTTCCAATCTTTTGTTTCAATATTAGCAGAAACATAAGACATTAATTCCTTATAAATCAATCCAGGTAATTTTTGTGATCGTGGATTTAAATCATGATTATCTGCATTAGGATCGTCATAACCAACCCAAACCGATATTGAATAGTTCGTTGTATAACCACTGAACCACGCATCTGGTGAAGAGCTAGCTGGAAACTTAGCTGCAATAGTATCATCATAATTTGTTGTTCCTGTTTTACCAGCTTGTGGTAAATTAGGAATTTGAGCATTTGTACCAGTCCCATTTTTAATTACATCTTTCAACATATCTGTCATCATGTAAGCTGTTGAATCTTTCATTGCTTGCGTTCCTTTAGTAGATAGGTCAATCTCTTTATCGTTTTGTAAGACAACTTTACTAACAGCATAGGGCTCATAATACGTACCGCCATTAGCAAATGCAGCATAAGCAGCTGAAAGATTTAATGGTGTTACGTCACCCCCAATTGCATTGGATTCGACTAACCCTTTAGTAACTCCATCGGATTGTTCAATATTAATACCTAGTCCTTGTAAGAATTGATTAGATTTATCTAAACCAACAGCTTGTAAGGTTTTTAAAGCAGGAATATTTCGCGAATCCTCTATTGCTTCACGAATCGACATTTGCCCTTTATAAGCACGATCGTAATTATAAAGTGGAATTCCGTTGGAATACGTGTAAGGAGCATCTGTTACTTGTTGATAGGTTGAGTAATTTAAAAACTCAATCGCAGGAGCGTAATCGGCTAATGGTTTCATGGTTGAACCAATACTACGTTTTAAACTTGTTGCACGATTTAAGCCACGTTGAGCAGTTTGTTTACGATTGCCACCTAAAGCTCTAATTTGCCCAGTGTTAACATCTACCATCGATACACCAGCTTGAAGTTGGTCATCAGGATAGGCAACATACTGATCGGTATTTAAAGTATCATATAGATGTTTTTGGGCATCCATATCTAAATTAGTATGAATGGTTAATCCGTCTGTAAAGATATTTAATTTTGTTTTCTTTTCAACTTCAGCAATAACTTGTTCCAAATAAGCATCAATGACTAGATCAGATGAATTATCA
This sequence comes from Carnobacterium gallinarum DSM 4847, assembly GCF_000744375.1. Taxonomy (NCBI): domain Bacteria; kingdom Bacillati; phylum Bacillota; class Bacilli; order Lactobacillales; family Carnobacteriaceae; genus Carnobacterium; species Carnobacterium gallinarum. The sequence continues at coordinate 241,194 of NZ_JQLU01000004.1, forward strand.
GTGGAATGATCTACCAATGCTACTTTAACATCTTCAGCTTTAGCCGTATCTCGTTCACTAGCAGATATTTTTTTGTTTTCATACATCGCATCTAGAACTAAATTTCGACGTTTTGTCGCATCTTCCGGATTGACATAGGGATCATAATCAGCTGGAGCTTGTGGCATTCCAGCTAATAAAGCCAGTTGAGCCAAGCTTAACTCTTTTAATGTTTTTCCATAGTAATACTTACTTGCTTTTGCCATGCCATAATTGTTATTGGCTAGATAAACTTTATTTAAATAAAATTCAAGAATTTGTTCTTTTGAATATTCACGTTCTAATTTTATGGATAACCAAGCTTCTTGAGCTTTTCTTTTAATCGTTTGATCAGAGGCCTTTGTTGAAAAGACTGAAAGTTTGACTAATTGTTGGGTTAATGTACTTCCACCTTCAGAAGCGAACCCTCTGGTTAAGTTAGCAACAACAGCGCCACCAATTCTAATTGGATCAATCCCAAAATGTTTATAGAACCGTCGATCTTCAATTGAAGTAATCGCATCTTTTAATTGTTGAGGGATTTCATCACCTTCTGCAACCTCACGATTTTCGCTACCAATTTCTTTAATAACATTTCCTTTGATATCAAGGATTTTAGAAGAAACAACACCTCTTAAATCTTTTTCAGTCAGGGCTGGAGCAGAAGATGCATAGTAAGCAAACAAACCAGCTCCACTAATTAGACCAACCAAGCCAATACCGATTAGCGATAGTAAGATTTTTTTCCAAAGCTTCATTTTGGGTTTGCCGTTATTTTTTAAGGTTGTTTTTTCTTTTTTCTGTTTTTGAGCAACACGTGACATTTTGTCATTGTTATCAGTCATAATTTATCTACTCCTTTAAACTAAACCATTTTACTAGAATTAACCAAGCTCTTGATTAGAGCGTTGAATGAGTATATCCACTACATCTAGGTAGGGAATACGTGGGGCTAAACTATAATACAATTCATGTCCACATTTTTCAAGGCTTTCTAATGAAATTGATTTTCGTCCTTCATGATCTTTTAATTCCCAAAATTGAATAAGTTCTTTGGCTTCCAGTAAAAATATGCGATTAGATAATGAAAAACGCAGCAAAACAAAACAAATTGCTTGTTGCTTTAAGCATTGTTGCATATGAGTAATCTGGTGCTGATGGAAATTTTTAAGTGGGAAAGATTGCTTGTTTTTTGTTTCTTTTGCTTCAAAGTCTAAATAGTAACCACGATAAACACCATTATAATCAGTTGTTGAGGCTTGTCTAAAATAGGCTTCTTTAATAACGGCAGCACTACGCTTTGGATAATCCACTTGTACAATTTGAACAGGTGTAGGTTTTTTGTGAATAACGGCTTTTCCGAAAGCTAGATAAGTTTCATTACTGGCATTGATATCATCTTCTAAGGTCATTCCTCTTTTAGCATAGGAAGGATCTTTCTTTGGGGCTTGCTTTTTTTTGCTAGATTCGGCACTATTAACATAGCTCTTACCGTTTGGATAATTAATAGCCACAAATAATCACACTCCTTTTACTATTATAACAAATAGTTAGCGGTAAAGAAAAGAAGAAGGATGGTAGCTTATGTCAAATTTAATAATCAGTGGGTATCGTTCTTTTGAGTTAGGTGTATTTAAAGAAGATGATCCTAAAATTGCTGTAATAAAAAAATGCCTAAAAGATAATTTAACCAATTTAATTGAAACGGGAGTTGAATGGATTTTAATTGGCGGACAATCAGGTGTGGAGCAATGGGGTGCTGAGGTAGTTAATGAACTGAAAGAAGACTATCCTGAAATTAAATTAGGTGTTATTTTTCCTTTCTATGAATTTGGCGGGAATTGGAATGAAATCAACCGCATGAAATTAGAAAAAATTAAATCTTCAGCAGATTTTACAGATAGCACATCTCATAAACCCTATGAAAATCCAAATCAATTAAGAGCTCATCAACAGTTTTTATTAGATCATAGCGATGCAGCATTGTTAGTTTATGATCCTGAATTTGAAGGGAAAACTAAGTATTTACACGAAGCAATTCAACGACAAGCTACTGTGAAAGAGTATCCTTGTTATCTAATTGATTTTGATCAACTACAAAATAGTGTGATTGAGGAATGAAATTAGTTTTTTTTTGATAGAATTTTTGATACAATGAGATAAATCAATAAAATTGTGTTATAATGAAAAATGAGAGTATGAAAATGAGGTGTAACCATGGCAAATAGAAATTTAACTACAAAAGATATTTTACAAAAAGAATTTAAAACATCTATGCGCGGCTATAGTCCTGCTGAGGTTGATGAATTTTTAGACAATGTGATTCGTGACTATGAATCATATAACAAAGAATTTACGCAACTTAAGGCTGAAAATGAGCGTTTACTTAGTAAAGTAGATGAGCTAACAAAACAAGCAACTGTTACTAAACCTGCTTATTCAGCACAACAACCGAATACAACGGTAACTAATTTTGATATTTTAAAACGTCTATCTAATTTAGAAAGACACGTATTTGGTTCAAAATTAGACGATACAAACGAACTATAAAATAATCAACTTAACTAAATTTAAAACATTGTAAATTTTGGGTAATTGCGGTCTAGCTAGACTAGGCTGAGGAAAGTCCATGCTCGCACAAGCTGAGATGCTTGTAGTGTTCGTGCTTAGCGAAACAATAAGCTAAGGCCTTTATCAATTGATAAAGTAACGGCAGAAAAAAAGTGCTAAGGTTAATTTATTAACTATGCCTGAGTATTCTTGAAAAGTGCCACAGTGACGAAGCATTAATGGAAACGTTAATGGTGGAACGCGGTAAACCCCTCGAGCGAGCAACCCAAACTTTGGTAGGGGCACTCTTTCTAAGGAATTCAACGAGAGAAAGAGGCAAGTAATTGCAGACAGATAATTACCTCCGGATAAAACAGAACCTGACTTTTTATCTGAGACAGAACATGGCTTACAGAAATTTACAATTTCAGGAAAAGACTGGCTTCTTAGGAAGTCAGTCTTTTTTATTTTTTAATTACTCTTTTAGTTAAGTTTCTATGAAATTATAGAAGAAAAATGCTACAATAGGTAGGAACTGTTTAGAAATAGGCCTTTTTTCTTAAAAAGGACGTCTATTCTAATCAAATATTTGGAATAGAATTGAGGAATTTAAATGAAAAATTTTCAACTTGTTGCAACGGCAGCTAGTGGAATTGAGGCTTTGGTAGGAAAAGAAATCAAAGATTTAGGGTATAACTGTCAAGTCGAGAACGGTAAGGTTTTTTTTGAAGGAACTGAACGAGATATTGCTAAAACTAATTTATGGTTAAGAACAGCTGACCGTGTCAAAATTATTGTTGGTGAATTTAATGCCTATGAATTTGATGAATTATTTGAGAAAACAAAAGCTTTGCCTTGGGAAGATTTGTTGCCGATGGATGCACATTTTCCAGTAGCGGGTAAGTCGATTAAATCAAAGTTATTCAGTGTATCAGATTGTCAAGCGATTGTAAAAAAAGCAATTGTTAACCGCTTAAGCGAAGTCTATCATCGTAATACACGTTTACCAGAAACAGGTGCTTTGTATCAGTTAGAAGTTGCTTTATTAAAGGATAAAGTCACTTTAACCTTAGATACTACTGGACCAAGTCTATTTAAACGAGGGTACCGGACATCAAAAGGTGGCGCTCCCTTAAAAGAAAATATGGCAGCTGCATTAGTGATGCTAACTAGTTGGAGAAAAGATCGCCCATTTTATGATCCTGTTTGTGGTTCAGGTACGATTCCAATTGAAGCGGCTTTAATTGGTCATAACATTGCTCCTGGATTTAACCGTAGCTTTGCTTGTGAAGAGTGGGAATGGTTTGATGCAGCAATTTGGGCTGAGGTTCGTACCGAAGCAGAAGGTTTAGCTGACTATGATGTTGAATTAGATATTGTTGGAACAGATATTGATGGCTACATGATTGAAATTGCCAAAGAAAATGCAATTGAAGCAGGTTTAGCCGATAGTATTACCTTTAAACAAATGCAACTAAGCGATTTTACAACAGAGAAAAAATATGGTGTCATTGTGGCTAACCCGCCTTATGGGGAACGTTTAGGTGAAGAAGAGGCAGTTCATACCCTTTATCGTCAAATGGGAACAACATATCGTCCGTTGAAAACATGGAGTAAATATGTTTTAACGAGTGATTTAACATTTGAAAGTTTTTACGGCGAGAGAGCGACTAAAAAACGTAAACTATATAATGGTGCATTAAGAACAGATTTCTTCCAATATTGGGGAGAGCGTCCACCACGTGTACCACGTAAACAGGAGGATTAAGTATCATGAATGAACTAGTCAAGCAAGAACAAGGTTTTTTAGCTTTATTAAAAGAAATCTCGATTTTAAATGAAGTTGATGCGTTATTGGGCTGGGATGCGTTAACGGGAATGCCTGAAGCTTCAACACCACAGCGTTCTGAAGTGACTAGTTATATTGCTGGTTTAGCTTTTGAAAAATCTGTTTCATCTGAAATGGTTCATTATTTAACCTTTTTGACTCAACATTTGTCTGAATTAAATCCAGATACCCAAAAAATGGTGGAAAAAGTTCAAAAAGAGTATGATTTAAATCATAAAATTCCACAGACTGACTATCAAGAGTTTATTAAAGTAATTTCACAAGCAGATAGTGCGTGGCGTAAAGCTCGCGTAGCGAAAGACTTTAATCTGTTTAAACCTTCTTTAACTAAAATTATTGATTTTGAAAAGCAATTTATTGGATATTGGAAAAAAGATGAAAAAACACCATACGATGTTTTGCTAAATCAATATGAGCCAGGCATGACGGTTGAAATTTTAGACCAAGTATTTGGTGAACTTCGTGCGGGAATTCAAGAAATTTTAGCAAAAATTAAGGCCAAAGGAAAAATTCCACAGACTGATTTCTTAAGTCGATATATGAGTATTGAAAATCAACGTAAATTCAGTATAGCTGTAATCAAAAAAATGGGGTATCGTTTTGAAGCGGGTCGTTTAGATGATACTACCCATCCTTTTATGGAAAGTATGAATCGCAATGATGCTCGAATTACGACACGTTGGGATGAATATAATGCCAAAATGGCCATTTTTGGTATTATTCATGAAGCAGGCCATGGGATATACGAGCAAAATATTGCTGAACGTTTTGATTACACACCTTTAAAAGGTGGCGTATCAATGGGAATCCATGAATCACAATCTTTATTTTATGAGATTGTGATGGGGAGCGATCGTGATTTTTGGCAAGATAATTATAAATTATTGCAATCGTATGCTGAAGGAAAGCTAGATGATATTGATTTTGATACCTTTTATAAGGGACTACATGAAACTAAATCTTCTTTAATCCGAATTGAAGCAGATACTTTAACGTATCCATTGCATATTATTATCCGATATGAAATTGAAAAATTGATTTTTAATGAAGATGCAGCTATTGAAGATTTACCAGAACTATGGAATCAAAAATATCAAGAATACCTAGGAATTACACCTGATAATGATGCAGTTGGTATTTTACAAGATGTTCATTGGAGTGGGGGGAGCTTTGGTTATTTCCCTTCTTATGCACTAGGATTTATGTATGCTGCACAGTTGCAACAGGCAATGAAAAAGGACCTTGATTTGCCAAGTATTTATGCAACGGGTGATTATGAAGCAATTCGTCAATGGTTAACAGAGCATATTCATCAATTTGGTTCATCCAAAGAACCAAATGAATTGATTCTGGCTGCAACGGGTGAAGCTTTAACGCCTAAATATTTATTGGAATTACAAGATAAAATTTATCAAGAAGTTTACGACTATTAATAAAAAGCAAGAGCCAAAACATTTTTCGTTTTAGCTCTTGCTTTATTTTTTATTTTGATTGTCGTTGTGCTAAAAAGATTGTTGGTCCAAGAATTGAAAAAAAGAAGGCTGAAACAAAAATCGTATGAACGATATCAGATGCGACTTTGATTAAACTTAAGCTACCTAAAAGAGTTACAACGGAAGCCCAGATGGAACTAAGTCCGATAAATCGTGCAAATTTAAGTTGCTGTTGGATTTTTGCTTTGTTGGGATTGTTTTTAGAAACACGAAGGGGAATACGTAACGTTTTTCCGTTGTAGGTTAACACACCAATAATAAACAGAAAAAAAGAAATTCCGATAAGCCATGTAAGGATTTCAGTCATGGACGTAACTGGTGGATGTTTAAGTATAGTCATAAAGACAACTCCCTTCGATTATAAAAATTTATTCATCTAATAAACTTAGTATACCTTGTTTATTAGGCTGAATTCAATTAATACGCTTGTCATCCGATTTGTTTTAACCGTTCTTGCAGTGCTTGTCTAGCAAGATGATCGGCTCCTTTATTTTGATTTTCTGCTATCCAGTTAATAAAGGTTAGCTCAAATGGGGCTAAAAGAGCATTAATTTCAGTTAAATAAATCTGATAATTTTCTTTTTTTACATAATTTCGATCAACAGCAGTTGCCACAATTTTACTATCTGTATAGATCATCAATGTTTCATCGTGTAAATTTTGTTCTCTTAAATAAGATAAACCACAAATCAAAGCTTCAAATTCGGCTTCATGATTAGTTAGAATCGTTGGCAACGGGAAAGTAAGTTGTTTATAAATAGTATCGCTAATCACAACAACACCTGCGCCACTTGGTCCAGGATTTCCTTTTGTAGAGGCATCTGTATATAGTTTTAACATAATGAACTCCTTTAGTTTTATGAGTCTTATTTTATAGCTTTTTAAGAAGAAAAGCTAGTTTAAAAAGAGTATTGATAAAACAAGAGCTGCTATTCATGTATGTTACTTCAAGATAGCGAGGAAATCTATCGTGTTTTTGTTATTTTATTTATGACGAGAAGTAGGATGCTAATGATAAGATATTCCTAAGATTGATGGTTTCTATTTTTCTTAATGGCATCATTTTTTAAACTATGATACTATATAAAGAGCAGATTAATGTGAATGGGAGTGAGTACCGTTTTGAATTATTCAAACAAAAAAAGTTATCGTCTTTCTTTAGAGCCTGCTTATCAAGTTATTTATTGGTCTGTTTGCTCAACGATGTTTTTTATTAGTTTTATTGGTATTCTTGAATTACAACGGGCAAACGTAATCAGTATTGTTTTTGCACTTTTATTTATTATTGGTTTTTATGTAGGAATGGGATCTAGTGTGACGATTCGTCAAAATCGAATTTATTTAAACTATTTACGGGGAGTCAAAAAAAGTGATATTTCTATTGAGGAAATTGAGAAAATTAAAATTTATTATTGGGGACAAGATTTTTCTTTAAGAGAAAATTCTAAATCCTTTGAACTTTATTTTTTTAATAAGAGAAATAAGGCACATTTTTGGCAAGAATTCACTCAAAAATATCAAGAGATTCCAATCACTAAGGAAGAAAATACAGTCGCTTATTTGGAGAATTCATTACAGGCTGAAAAATAATTCTAACTATAAAGAATGTTTAGTTACAGGCAATAAGGTATCTTTTCCTAATTTATAAACGAATTTAAAGCGTGAATCAAAACATTTTATTCGTTTTGATTCACGCTTTTTTATTTGTATTTAAAGTCGTATTCTGTGGTAAAAATGTTTAAGAGGGATTAGTTGTTTTGCTCACTGGCTGTAACGTTTGTTGCTTGTGGGCCGCGTGTACCTTCAAGTACATTAAATTGTACAACTTGTCCTTCGCTTAAAGTTTTAAAGCCTTCACCTTCAATTCCAGTGAAATGGACAAAAAGATCTTCTCCATCATTGTACTCAATAAAACCGTATCCTTTTTCAGTACTGAACCATTTAACCGTTCCCTTTTGCTTATGTACATGCCCCCCTTAAATTCATAATATTGCCATCTGAAAATATAACAAATCGGATAGCTATCTATATTATAGAAATATTCATTAGCTACGTCAATTATAATCGATCATTATTTGAAAAAAAATTAGAGAAATTACTTTTCTGGTTCCTTTTTACTAGTTATCTATTGTATAATGAAATAATAACAGAATAAAAAAGAGAAATATCTCTTTAATGTTCGTAATTTAGCAAATGGAGGAGATTTTTGTGAATTTATCAGATATTGAAATTGCACAGCAAACGAAAATGGAGCCAATTGAGGTCGTAGCGCAAAAACTAAATTTGACATCGGAAAATTTGGAACAATATGGAAAATATAAAGCAAAAATTGATTTTGAAACATTAAAAGCAGTTGAAGAAAATCCAACAGGTAAGCTGATTTTAGTAACAGCTATTAATCCAACTCCAGCAGGTGAAGGCAAATCAACTGTAACGATTGGTTTAGCCGATGCCTTAAGTCACCTAGGTAAATCAACAATGATTGCATTACGTGAACCTTCATTAGGACCAACGATGGGAATTAAAGGTGGCGCAGCTGGTGGTGGTTATGCACAAGTTGTACCAATGGAGGACATTAACTTACATTTTACTGGGGATATGCACGCCATTACTTCTGCAAATAATGCTTTATCTGCATTTATTGACAATCATATTTTTCAAGGGAATTCATTAAATATTGATTCAAGACGAATTATTTGGAAACGGGTAGTTGATTTGAATGATCGAGCATTGCGCCATGTTAATATTGGGTTAGGCGGCCCAATGCAAGGTGTACCTAGAGAAGATGGTTTTGACATTACTGTGGCCAGTGAGATTATGGCGATTTTATGTTTAGCAACGGATCTGAAGGATTTGAAAAAACGTTTGGCAGCGATTGTAATAGGTTATACGTATCAAAAAGAACCGATTACGGTGAAAAATTTACAAGTTGAAGGGGCATTAACATTACTATTAAAAGATGCTATTAAGCCGAACCTAGTTCAGACATTGGAACATACTCCAGCGTTAGTTCACGGTGGACCATTTGCAAATATTGCCCATGGTTGTAATAGCGTTCTTGCAACTCGAACAGCATTGCATTTAGCAGATTATACTGTAACGGAAGCAGGATTTGGAGCAGACTTAGGCGCAGAAAAGTTTCTTGATATTAAGGTGCCTCAATTAGGGAAAGCCCCAGATGTTGTCGTAGTCGTTGCTACAATTCGTGCTTTAAAAATGCATGGAGGTGTTCCTAAAACTGAATTAGCGACAGAAAATGTAGAGGCTGTAAAGAGTGGGTTTGCAAATTTACAAAAACACATTGAAAATATGCAAGGATATGGCTTACCAGTTGTTGTTGCGATTAACGAGTTTATTAGTGATACGGATGAAGAAATTCAAATGGTTCAAGATCTTTGTCAAGACTTAGGTGTCGTAGCGGCTTTAACAGCTGTTTGGGAAAAGGGATCGGTTGGTGGCGTAACGTTGGCTGAAGCAGTTTTAGCTGAGATTGAGCAAGGTGATGCTGAATTTTCACCACTATACAATGCAGCGGAAGAAACAATCATTGGGAAAGTAGAAAAAATTGTTCAAACAATTTATGGTGGAAAAAATGTTGTATTTTCTAAGAAAGCGTTAACCCAGATTCAAACATTCCAAAAAAATGGCTGGGAAGACTTGCCTATTTGTATGGCAAAAACACAATACTCTTTATCTGACGATCCAAGTTTGCTAGGTCGTCCACATGATTTTACAATTACCATTCGTGAATTTGTTCCAAAATTAGGTGCGGGCTTTATTGTTGCTTTGACAGGTGATGTTATGACAATGCCAGGATTACCAAAGCAACCAGCAGCATTAAATATGGATGTTTCTGAAGATGGAATAGTTTCTGGATTGTTTTAATCAACGTTAATAAAAAAGTACACTTCTGAGAATAGGAAGTGTATTTTTTATATACAGAATATGAACAGTGAATAGGTGTGTAACTAGTTCCTATTTTTGTTACACTAAGATTTTGAAAATAAAAAAGTTAAAGGTGGTTTCTGTGATGCCAACAATCTTAACGAAGGAATTAATCGAAGAAGCTAAGGCAAATGTCAAAGATTTCCCTGTGGAGGGATTTTTAGTTGGGCAAGGTTCTTTTTCTCCTAAATTTATGTTAATTGGTGAAGCGCCAGGAGCAGTTGAAGCGAATGAAACTGGAATTCCTTTTTCTGGTCGAGCTGGAAAAGAATTGGATCGTTTTTTTCAGTTACTTGAAGTTACACGAGAGGAAGTCTATCTAACAAGCCCCTTTAGAAGTCGTCCTTATGTAGAAAAAGAGAGAATAAATCGCAAGACGGGTAGGTTAGAGTTACGAAAGTACAATCGTCCACCAACAAGTCAAGAATTATTGGCACATGCTTTTCTATTAGATTACGAAATTAATAAGATTCAGCCACCATTTATTTTAACAATGGGCAATATCGGACTACAACGTTTAATTGGAAAAAAAGCCAAAATTGGTATGTTACATGGTAGGTTAATTGAATCTGAAATTCAACAACTATCCAAGATAGATATGACAAAATATCAATGGACAAAAGAAAAATATCAGATTTTTCCAACATTTCATCCAGCTGCTATTTTTTATAATCGTAAATTAGAAGTAGAAATTCAAGCAGATTTACAAAAATTTAAGCAACTTTTAAAATTAAATAGCCATTAATTTTATCTAGAAATATATGAGTTCTGACGAAATCGTGTTAGAATAGAAAAGATAATGTTTCAAGAAAAGGAAGTGATGAACACGCAATGAAAGAGCTTAACGTGTTAAATATAACCAAAACCTATGGAGAAAAGACCTTATTTGATGGTATTTCATTTACAATTAGTGAGGGAGAACGTGTTGGATTAATCGGTACCAACGGAACGGGGAAAACCAGTTTATTAAATGTCTTAACTGGACTGGATAGTGCTGAAGCAGGTGACATTCAGATGTCTAAAGAGTATCGAATGGGCTATTTACGTCAACATCCAGATTTGAATCCTGAACAAACGGTTTTTGATGCAGTTTTTGATGGAGATACTCCTATTTTAGTGGCTGTTAGAAACTATGAAAAAGCGTTAGATAATTTGACAATGGACCCTGAAAATCAACACTATCAAAATAACTACACAAAAGCAGAGCAAGAAATGAATCGTCAAGATGCATGGATTGCTGATACAAATGCAAAAATGATTTTAAATCAATTAGGAATTAAAGACTTGGAACAATCAGTAGCAACGTTATCTGGTGGTCAGCGTAAACGGGTTGGCTTGGCTCAAGTATTGATTCAAGCACCGGATTTATTAATATTGGATGAGCCAACCAATCATTTAGATTTTGCGACGATTAGTTGGTTAGAAAAATATTTAAGCAGTTATCGAGGCGCATTGTTACTAGTCACTCATGATCGTTATTTTTTAGATCGTGTTGTAAATCGAATGTTAGAGTTGTCTTATGGAAGCTTGACAAGTTATACTGGGAATTATGAAAGCTATGTTAAAGAACGTGCAGAACGTCAATTAGAGGCTGAGAAAGCAGATCAAAAACGCAAACAACTTTATTTGAAAGAGTTAGATTGGATGCGTGCTGGTGCGAAAGCAAGAACAACAAAACAGCAAGCAAGAATAGATCGTTTTCATGATCTTGAAGGCAATCTGAATCAAGCAAAAAGTGACGGGAAAGTCGAAATTAATATGGATGGTAGTCGTTTAGGTAAGCGTGTTTTTGAATTGAAAGATGCAAATCTAACGTTGGATAATCATGTTATTTTAAAAGATTTTAATTTGCTTGTCCAAACAAAAGATCGAATTGGTATCAGTGGTTTAAATGGTGCTGGAAAATCTACATTATTAAATACATTAGCTGGACGCTTTATCTTAGACAGCGGTGAATTAATTATTGGTGAAACAGTTAAGATTGCTTATTATACGCAAATGACTGAAGAAATGGATCCGTCAAAAAGAGTCATTCAGTATTTGCAAGAAGTTGGAGAAGAGATTGAAACAACTAATGGAACGCGCGTTAGTGTGACAGAGTTATTAGAGCAATTTTTATTTGATCGCCATATGCACGGTGCTTTGATTAGTAAGCTTTCTGGTGGTGAAAAACGACGTTTATTCTTATTGAAATTATTAATGGAACGTCCGAATGTTTTATTATTAGATGAACCAACGAATGATTTAGATATTGCTACTTTAACTGTTTTAGAAGACTATATTGAAACGTTCCCAGGCGCTGTTATTTCGGTTTCTCATGATCGTTACTTCTTAGATAAAACGGTAGAACGTTTGCTAGTTTTTGAAGGAAACGGAGTTATCACACCGTATTTAGGGACAATTACTGAGTATATTGCTCTGAATAAGGACACACCAGATAAACAATCTGGATCAGCTAGTGAAAAAGAAGGAAAAGCAACTAAGACAAATCAATCTATAGATAAAAAAGAAAAGGTTAAACTGACTTATGCAGAGCAAAAAGAATGGGAAACCATTGAAGATGATCTGTTCCAATTAGAATCTGAGTTAGAAGAAGTTAAAGAAGCTATGGCAGCATCTGGTAGTGACTTTAGTTTATTACAAGAACTACAAGCAAAAATGACAAAATTAGATGCAAATTTAGAAGCGAAAATGAATCGCTGGGAATATTTAAGTCAGTATGTGAGTGAATAATGGAGGGAAACCACTTGGAAAAAGACTATTTAGAACTTGGTAAAAAGGTAATGGAAACAGGAGCAATCAAAACAGATCGAACTGGAACTGGAACGAAAAGTCTATTTGGTTATCAAATGCGTTTTGATTTAGCTGCTGGGTTTCCTTTATTAACAACAAAACGTGTTCCTTTTGGTTTAATTAAAAGTGAACTTTTGTGGTTTATTAAAGGCGATACGAATATTCGTTATTTGTTGCAACACAACAATCATATTTGGGATGAATGGGCTTTTGAACGCTTTATTAAAAGTTCAGATTACACTGGACCTGATATGACAAATTTTGGCCGCCGAGCAGTAACGGACCCAGAATTTAATCAAGTTTATCAAGTGGAATTAAAGCAATTCTGTGCACGTATTCTAGAAGACGAAGGTTTTGCTAAACAATATGGAGAATTGGGCAATATTTATGGTTCTCAATGGCGTAATTGGAAAACGACACAGGGTGAAACGATCGATCAATTAAAAGATGTGATTGAGATGATTAAAAAAACACCAGATTCAAGACGTTTGATCGTATCTGCATGGAATCCAGAAGATGTTCCGACAATGGCCCTTCCTCCGTGTCATACATTGTTTCAATTTTATGTAGCAGATGGCAAATTAAGCTGTCAATTGTATCAAAGAAGTGCGGATATCTTTTTAGGAGTACCTTTTAATATCGCTAGCTACGCTTTATTGACGCATTTAATTGCTCATGAAGTTGGACTAGAAGTTGGGGAATTTGTGCATACTTTAGGGGACGCTCATCTTTATTCAAATCATATGGAGCAAATGGCAGAACAATTGACTCGGGAAGCTCGTGATTTTCCAACATTAACTTTAAATCCAGAAAAAGAGAGTATTTTTGATTTTGATGTAGCAGATATTCAAATTGAAGGTTATGATCCGCATCCAGCGATTAAAGCTCCAATTGCAGTTTAAGGGTAGTAAATTTTTAAGTTGAAAGGATTGGTGTTAAGATGATTGCTTATTTATGGGCGCAAGATGAACAAGGTGTGATTGGCAACAAGGGGACATTGCCTTGGAGTTTACCAAATGATTTAAAATACTTCAAACGAATGACAACTGGAAATGCTGTTGTAATGGGACGTAAGACATTTGAAGGAATGGGAAAACGTCCTTTACCAAATCGCATCAATATTATTCTGACAACGGATCCTAGCTATGAATCTGAGGGTGTGACAATTATGCATAGCCGTGAAGAAATTCTTGATTTTGCAAAATCTTATGAAAAAGATACTTTTATTACAGGTGGAACTGGTGTCTTTAAAGAGTTTTTAGAAGATGCGGATATTTTATACCGCACGATGATTCAAGGAGAATTTGAAGGAGATACGATTTTTCCAGCTTTAAATTGGGAAGAATGGCAGATTACGGATGCAGAACCAGGAATTATTGATGAAAAAAACAGATATCCTCATATTTTTGAAACATATCAACGGAAAAATTAAGAGAAATAAAAAGGTTATAGCATTGACTATAGCCTTTTTATTTTAAACTTATTTTCACTATTTAAGAGAGTAAATAATTATACAAATGGCGCTTTTTATGCTATATTTACACCACATTAGGCATTAATTGAAGCAGTTTAATGTAACAAAATCTTTTCTATCGAAGGAGACGACTTATATGTCATTTACAGTTAAAGAATTTTCTGCACACTATATTATTGGTTCCTCTACTCCAATTGACATACCGCAAGATCCAAGTGGCTTTCCAGCAATAAGTGCCAACAAAGAAAAAGCTTTAACTGAGTTGAAGAAGAATCAAAAAGAGTTGGCTGAATTTGCAAGTGATGCCCATTTTTATGGAGTGAATGCCAATCTTGATGGGGCTCATTACATTGTTGGAGTGAAAGCGGAAAAAGCAGTGAGTGGTCAAGCGAGTTTTGAACTACCAGCAGGTGAATATGCCGTTCTTACAACATCTGTAACAACTCGTCTAGAAGCAGATCAGTTTATTGGTGCTGCTTATGGAGAAGTATATCAATCTGAAGATTATGCAATTAATGGCAATTATAATTTAGAGATTGTTGATGCGTTTATTCAGGACCAAGTAACAGAATTTAGCGTTTTAATTCCAGTAGTTAAAAAATAATTTTTAAAGGTTTATAAAGTGTAGGCACTCAAATAATCTTTTGAGTATCTGCACTTTATTTTAGTTTGATACATGTACCGAATCATTGCATTAAAGTTGTTACCTTAATGTCAACAAGGTTATCCAATTGTTTTAAATGTGCTAGTTCATTGATAGCAATTAAAACTCAATCTTTAACGGTTAACGTTTATTGAATTCAAGTCTTCAATAAAAGACTGTATCTTAATTATCCATTTAAATCATATAGGCAATAAAGTTGTCACTTTCCATACTGCCATTCATTCATTTCTGTCCAATAATCTGATTGATAGATTGAAATACTAGGTAAGGTTGTGTCACAAAGTGGAGAAGTAGGATCAGTTCTTTCATCGATATGTAGTGACGTTTGGAAAGAAAAGTCCGTTTAAACCAGGTAATCGTCGTATTTTTTGCTGGCCAGTGTTGATTGAGTAAATTTCGTCATAATAAGATATCCAATTAAAAATAGAGCAATCCCAAATAGGACTACTCTATCAAATGTTAGTATTATACATAAAGTAAAATTGAGAAATACATTAATCCAGTACCTAACATCACGAAAAGATGCCATAAAACATGCATGAATTTTACTGAACGCATGCTATACACTAATGCACCGACTGTAAAGGAAACACCACCAGCTACTAATAGCCAAAAACCAACTACGCCAAGACCATCATATAAGGGTTTCATTGCTGTGATACATAACCATCCCATAATGATATAAATAACTGTCGAGGCATTTTGAAATTTTCCTAACCAAATGGACTTGTAAACAACGCCTAAGACTGCCATTAGCCAAATAATTCCAAAAAGTGTCCAGCCAAAAGTGCCACCAATTGTGACTAAGCAGTAAGGTGTATAGGTTCCGGCAATCAACAAGTAAATACTACTATGGTCGAATATTTGGAAAACGCCTTTAGCTCGGGTGAATATCAAGCTATGAAATAATGTTGAAGCAAGATAGAGTAAAATTAATGTCGTTCCATAAATTGCATAGGAAACTGTTTCAAGAGTGGAACCCGAATTTGCTCCTTTGATTAATAAGATGACTAAGCCAGCGATACTTAGACCAGCAGCAACACCGTGAGTAACCGCGTTAAAAACTTCATTTACGATTAAATACGTTTTAGAAAATTCAGTTGTTTGTTTCATGAAAATAAACCTCCAATTTTATTGAATTAGTTAAGCTAGTTGTCTTTTTTACAAGTAGTATAGTCTCTTTAGTAAGAGGTTTAATTATTAAATTTTAGACTTTATTTAGTTGAGCAGATAAATTTCTAAAATAAGCTGAAACTTTCGATGATTTTTTATGTTTTTCCGTCTTCTCTAGTGTACGAAAATTCAAGAATCTGTTATACTACTTAACAGAAGTCAAAAAAATAGAGAAACAAAAAATGGACGGTTTCCTTTGCTTTTCATTATTATAACATGAACTTCTCTATTTTTGCATAAAGAAAGTGTGGGATTAATAAAAAATGAAAAAAATTAAGATTGTGACCGATTCCTCAGCAGAGTTAGGTCAAGATGAGATTGAACAGTTAGGGATTTATGTGTTGCCTTTAACAGTTATGATTGATGATGAATCCTATGTAGATGGTGAAACACTAAAAAAAGAAGATTTTATGGAGAAAATGAATAAGTCTAAAGCTTTGCCTAAAACTAGCCAGCCTCCAATTGGTCGTTTTGTTGAGTTATACGATGAATTAGGTGCAGATGGTAGTGAAGTCATTTCAATTCATATGACTGAAAAATTAAGTGGTACAGTAAATGCTGCCCGTCAAGCTGCTGAGCTATCTCAGGCCAATGTAACAGTTATTGATAGTGATTTTACTGACCGTGGTCAATCTTTCCAAGTGCTTGAAGCTGCAAAATTAGCCCAAGATGGTGGAGACAAAGAAACTATTTTAAAACGAATTGCGCATGTTAAAGAACATACAAAACTATATATATGTGTGGTTACTTTGGAAAACTTAGTAAAAGGTGGACGAGTTGGGAAACTTGCTGGTGCTTTGTCCTCGTTACTAAATGTTAAAGTCATGATGGAACTAGTCAATGGTCAATTAGAAGTATGCGTTCGTGGACGTGGTATGAAACCAATTAACAAATGGATTGGGGAATTACAAGAGAAATTAAAAACAACGCCTAATTTAAATGCGGTTTCTTTTTCCTATGCGGATGATGTTGTTTATTTAGAGAATCTGAAAAATGAGTTCCAAGCAATTTTGCCAGATGTACCTATGCGTGTAAAACTAACGAGTCCAATCATTTCAACTCATGCTGGAAAAGGTGCATTTGCAATTATGTACTATACAGATTAAAAATGAGTAAACATAAAAGAGGCTGAGGACTTTTTGTCTCAGCCTTATTTTAAACATTTGGTTATTTAAAAGATACTTAACTTTGATTTAAGGAGGATTGTTTATGAAGCGAGTACGTTCCATAATAGGGATTGTTCTTTTTCTTGGTGTTGTTTCTTTTCTTGTTTTTCAAGTGATGAATGTAACGACAAAACGTCCAGAAAACTCAACAGTAGCAGATACTCAAACTAAAAATAGTTCAGCAACGCAAGAAAATCCTTTGAAATTAGTTGCCATTGGAGATTCCCTAACAGAAGGTGTAGGGGATAGTACTTCTAGAGGTGGTTATGTCCCACTTGTTGCAGGTTTGTTAGAGGATGATGGGAAAAATAAACGAGTGATATCAACAAGTAATTACGGTATTGCAGGAAATCGTAGTGATCAGATTTTGAAGCGAATTAAGAAAGATACTAAACTACAAATGGATGTAAAAAAAGCTGACGTTATCGTTTTAACGGTTGGTGGAAATGATTTGATGAAAGTTGTGCAATCAGAACTTTTAAATGTAAAAGAAGAGAGCTTTGTTGAGCCAGAGAAAGCATATCAGGAACGTGTAAAAGCTATTTTTTCTGAATTAAGAGGAATGAATTCAGAAGCGCCACTATTTATTTATGGTATTTATAATCCTTTTTATCTTTATTTCTCTGATATTACAGAGATGCAAGACGTTGTAACTTCATGGAATAAAGCAACCGAAGCAGTTGTAAAAAAAGAAAAGAAAGCGTATTTCATTCCAATCAATGATTTATTATATAAAGGTGAAAATCAAGCAGTGGTTTCTGGTTTAAAGGGAAACGCTGCTGAATCAAGCTCTTCTAATGCTAAAAAAGCAACTACAGCAGATGATTTTTCGACCGCAATGGATAATAGTAAAATTGTAAATAATCTTCTTTTTGAAGAAGATCGTTTTCATCCCAATGATATTGGTTATGGGTTGATGGCCCAAGCTTTATATGAGAAAATGTTAGAGAATTCAAACTCATGGGAAAAGAGTGAGTGAATGATACTGAAGGAGAATATGTATGGCAGAAGAAAAAAAGAAATTTCTGAGTTCTTTAAAACCAAAAGGACCAGTCAATCCATGGAAATGGATTTGTTTAGGATTAATCGCTTTGTTGCTAGGTGTTGGAATTTGGGGATATAGTAAAGTAATCACTCCAGTAAATACTATTCAAGATACAAAAACACAACAGGTAAAACAAACTGTTTCATTTGAAGTAGCGTCTAAAAAAGCTGAAATTAATCAATTAGTTGCTCATTCTCTCAATGAATTTATTGAGGCAGGGGATATTGAGTATCAATTTATTTTAAATGACGAAGCAGAACTAATCGGTACGTTCCAAGTATTTGGTCATGATGTTCAATTTTATCTTTATTTAGCCCCCTACGTAACGGAGAATGGCAATGTTCAATTGAAAGCAACTAGTTTGTCTATTGGGCAATTAGATTTACCGATTACCTATGTAATGAACTTCATTGCAAAACAATATAAATTGCCTGATTGGGTTCAAGTTGATAGCAAAAAACAATTAATTTTATTAAATTTAAATGAATACAAATTAAGTAATGGAATGATTATTACTGCGAAGAAAATTGATTTAAAAACAGATGATATTCGTTTTAATATCTCACTTCCTTTAAAGGAAATTAAAAAGACGACAAAATAGAAATGGAGGGATGGATAATATGACTGAAAAAGCAATATTTGCTGGTGGCTGTTTTTGGTGTATGGTAGCTCCCTTTGATCAATTGCCTGGAATTGAAGGTGTTCTTTCTGGATATACAGGGGGACATACTGAAAATCCAACTTATGAAGAAGTTATGAATCATACAACAGGTCATACGGAAGCTATTGAAATTTTGTTTAATCCAGATGTGATATCGTATGAGAAATTAGTTGAGATTTATTGGCAGCAAACAGATCCGACAGATGCAATGGGACAATTTCAAGATCGTGGGGATAATTATCGACCGGTTATTTTTGTAGCCAATGCCCAGCAACGTCAACTGGCTGAAAAATCAAAAAAAGTATTAGAAGCTAGTGGGAAATACAAAAATCCTATCGTAACAACGATTGAAGAGATGTGTCCTTTTTATCCAGCCGAAGCGTATCATCAAGAATTTTATCAAAAAAATCCTGAACGATATGCACAAGAAAAGTTAGAACGTCAAGCTTATGTCATAGAAAAGGAAAGTGGGGGCACTGAATGAGACAATCTTTTTATCAGTTTTTAATGACTGAGCGCAATCCACATAAACGTGAGGGAATCAGTCAATTTGCCAATGATGCATTTCTTGACACAGGTTTTCCAAAACAGTCAGAAAATTACCATGATATTAGCCACTATTTAGAAATGAATGGTGACTATCTATCCTCTATGCGAATCTTTGATGAGGCATGGGAACGTTATATTGAAAAAATGACTTAATTAAGACTATTAGGAGGAAAAAATAATGAGTATTCATATTGAAGCACAAGTAGGACAGATTGCAGAGACGGTTTTGTTACCAGGAGATCCTTTGAGAGCAAAATACATTGCTGAAACATTTTTAACAGATGTACAACAATACAACCGAGTGCGTAATATGCTTGGTTATACAGGATTGTACAAAGGAGAGCGTATCTCTGTTCAAGGAACAGGTATGGGATTACCGTCAATGATGATTTATGCAGAGGAGTTAATTACTCAATATGATGTAAAAAATTTAATTCGTGTTGGAACGGCTGGTGGGATGCAAAAAGATGTGAAAGTTCGCGATGTTGTGTTAGCACAAGGAGCAACAACGGATTCTAGCATTAATCAAAATACTTTTGGTGGTCAAGTGGATTTTGCTCCAATCGCAAATTTTGATTTATTAAAAACGGCTTATGAAGTTGGAACAAAAAGTGGTCTGTCATTAAAAGTTGGAAATGTCCTATCATCTGATCGGTTCTATAATACCGAGATGGACAAAGTAAAATTAGCTGAATACGGAATTTTAGCAGTTGAAATGGAAGCCGCTGGTTTATATAGCGTAGCAGCTAAGCACAATCGTAAAGCGTTAGCTATTTTAACCATTAGTGATCATATTTTCACTGGTGAAGAAACGACTTCCGATGAAAGAGAACGTACTTTTGACGACATGATGATTGTTGCATTAGAAACAGCTTTAACACAAAAATAATTTTGGAGGCGTCCTATGAATAACGAACCAAATGAATCTAAGGAACAAAAAGACACCGTTCAAGCTCCTAAGAAAAAAACGACGGTTAGTTTAACTGGATATATCTTATCATTAGTAGTTGTAGCAGTTGTAGCAATAGGCGGCACGTATCTAACTACCAAACAGTTAACTGCAAATCAAAATGGATTAATTGCTAGTAAAACAATTGATAAAACAACGAATAAAGAAACAACAAAAGAGTTTAAAAAACTAGAAGAAATCTATCAACAATTAACTACACGCTTCTTTGAAAAAACCAATAGTAATAAGCTGATTGAAGGAGCTATTACAGGAATGGTTAATTCATTAGATGATCCTTATTCCCAGTATTTAAATGTGAAAGAAGCGACAGCATTAGATGAAAATATTTCCTCTTCTTTTGAGGGAATTGGTACCGAGGTCATGAGCCAAAATGATGCGATTACTATTTCTTCTCCAATTGCTGGATCACCTGCTGAAAAAGCTGGTTTAAAAACGAATGACATCATCTTGAAAGCAGATGATAAAGAGTTAACAGGTGTTAGCTTAGCGAAAGCTGTTACGTATATTCGTGGTGAAAAAGGTACGAAGGTAGTCTTGTCGATTAAACGTGGCGATAAAGTATTTGATGTTACTGTAGTGAGAGATACAATTCCCGTTGAGACAGTTAAAAGTCGATTAGACGAAACCGATCCAACTATTGGTTATATTAAAATTACCAACTTCTCCCAACCGACTTATAATGAAGTCAAAGCTGCGGTTGAGACACTTAGAAAAGATGGTGCTAAGTCTTTTATCCTTGATGTTCGTCAAAATCCAGGTGGCTTGCTAGATCAAGCTTTGAAAATTTCCAATATGTTTGTGACAGATGGAAAAAATCTGATGCAAACTAAAGAAAAAGATCAAGAAGCTCAAGTGATCAAAGCAGATACCTCTTTGGGTGATTTTAAAGTAACTGAACCTGTGACATTATTGGTGGATGAAGGAAGCGCTAGTGCTTCTGAAATCTTAGCTGGTGCGATGCAAGAGTCAGGAAATAGAACAGTAATTGGAACAAAAACATTTGGTAAAGGAACGGTTCAAACGGTTGCTAAATTATCTGATAAGAGTGAGTTAAAATTAACTATTGCTAAATGGTTGACGCCAGATGGACAATGGATTCATAAAAAAGGAATTGAGCCTACAATTAAGGTAGATTTACCAGAATATACTCATTTGTTAAGAATTGATGATACGAAGACGTATAAGCAAGGTGATTTATCAGATGAAGTGAAGAATTTACAAGGTATTTTAAAAGCATTAGAATACCCGCTAGATAATACAGATGGCTACTTTGATGCTTCGACTACAGAAGCAGTACGCGCCTTCCAAACAGCTCATGAGTTACCAGTTGATGGAGTTGTAACTGGGAAAACAGCAACAGATTTAGTTAGTGATTTATTAGAGCTAATTAAGAAAAATGATACCCAATATCAAAAAGCTGTTAGTTATTTACAAGAAAATAAAGCTGGATAAATTTAACTGAAAATCACTAAGAAGGGGAGTATCCTTTTTTAGTGATTTTTTGATTTAATCGTTCTTTTTTCATTGAATGAATAAAATTTTATTATTTTCAGCAAAATAATAGTCATTTCTAAGATTATCTTGTATGATAGAGTAAGAGAATAGATTAATAGTTTGGGGCGAAGTACATGAAGAATAAAGCTTGGCGAGACCATCTATGGGATTGGTTTAAAGCCTTAATTTTAGCCGGCTGTGTAGTTGTTCTATTGCGATACTTTCTATTGCTTCCAATAATGGTTCAAGGATCTTCAATGATTCCAACGCTTCACCAAGGAGACCAAATGATTGTTGAATCTATTTCAAAAATCAAACGTTTTGATGTGATTGTTTTTCAAGATGCATCTGAACGAACGTTGGTAAAACGTGTTATTGGCTTACCAGGAGAAGAAATTCGGTATGATCATGATCAGCTCTATGTCAATAATAAAGAAGTGAGTGAGCCTTTTTTAAAGAATAATTTGGTTGAAGCGGCAGGGGAAACATGGACGTCAAATTTTGATCTTAAACAGTTAACGGGAGTCAATAAAATTCCTAAAGATAGTTATTTTGTCTTGGGTGACAATCGTCGTTCAAGTAATGATAGTCGCGTTTTTGGATTTATTACGAAGGATGAGATTATTGGCAAAACGAACTTTGTTTATTATCCATTTAAGCGAATGACGGCGATTAATTAAGTGGGTTAAAAATAACAAACATGTAGATGTGTGTTGGAAAGTAGGAAAGTAAATGGCAAAAACAACTTATTCAGATGAAAGTTTTGATGAAATTGAACGGTTTGAACCAAGAAGTAAGAAACATAAATCGAAACGGAATAAAAAAAGAAATCGGCGTAGTGAAATTTTAAGTACATTTATTTATATTTTAGTTGCTTTAGGGATTGTCTTACTGGTTCATCAATTTTTATTTGCACCGGTAAGTGTTGATGGTGAATCAATGATGCCAACTTTGAGAAACAGAGATCGAATTATTTTAAATAAAATTGAAAAAATTGATCGTTTTGATATTGTGGTGTTCCCAGGTCCAGATGATCCAAGTCGATTGTATATTAAGCGCATCATTGGAATGCCAGGTGATGAGATTTTAATGCAAGAAGATACGCTATACATTAATGGGAAAGCAGTTAATGAACCATATTTAGATGTTTATAAATCTAAACTTGAAAAAGATCAATTGCTAACTGGAGATTTTACGCTAATGGGAAAAACAGGTGTTTCTAAAGTTCCAGAAGGTGAATATTTTGTAATGGGAGATAACCGCTCGAATTCTAAAGATAGTCGCATTTTTGGATTTGTCCATGCTGATAAAATTGATGGTACGGCAGAACTTAGAATTTGGCCCCTGAATGATTTTGGTTTTATTAAGGATCGTAAAAACTAACTAAATAATGTATTAAATAGGGTGGGGATGAGCTAATTCCTCACCTATTTTTTATGAGTGATGGGGAGAGAAAACGTGAGGGATCGATGATTTTAGTTTAAAACTAAGTCTAAAAGGGAAGTTTTTTTAAGGGATTAGTGATAAGGGTTGTTGATCTAAAAAGTAAAAAAGCTGAATGCCATAAGAGGATTTTTTTTAAGCAAGAGATGTGTTACAATGTTAAATGGAAGAAAATAGAAAAAAACATTGATTATTCGGTAAATAAGGAATTTAGCGACTACTTAAAAAACACAAAATATATGTTTTTGACTATCAACAGGATAGATTAGGCAGAGATGAAAATAACAAGCTGAAGGTAGAAATATCTTAGAAAATAATGGATTTAAAGAGAGGAAGAACGAAATATGACAATTCAATGGTTCCCCGGGCATATGGCCAAAGCGAGACGTGAGGTTTCAGAAAAACTAAAGTTAGTTGATATTGTCTTTGAATTAGTAGATGCACGGATTCCTTTATCAAGTCGTAATCCAATTTTAGATGAATTAATTGGGCAAAAACCCCGAATTATTATTTTAAATAAAAGTGATTTAGCAGATGAGCGTCAAACAAAAGCATGGATGGAGTATTTTAAAGAACAAGGTATTTCAGCAGTTCCAATCGTGGCTCAAGAGGGCAAAGGCATGCAAAAAGTTATGTCTGAAGCAAAATTATTGTTAAAAGAAAAATTCGATCGTATGAAAAGTAAAGGGATTAACCCACGAGCAATTCGTGCAATGAGTATTGGTATCCCAAACGTTGGAAAATCAACATTAATTAATCGTTTTATTAAGAAAAATATTGCAAAAACTGGAAATAAGCCTGGTGTTACTAAAGGGCAACAATGGCTTAAATTAGGAAAAGAATTAGAATTATTAGATACTCCTGGGATTTTATGGCCTAAATTTGAGGATCCTCAAATTGGAAAAAAACTAGCTTTAACTGGGGCTATTAAAGATGCATTATTGCAAATGGATGATATTGCTTTATTTGGCTTAGATGTAATGCGCAGCTATTATCCAAAGCAATTGGCCAAACGTTACGGTCTAAATGAACAGGAATTAATGCTAGAGTTACCAGAATTATTAATTCTAATTAGCGAAAAACGCGGTTTCCGTGATGATTATTCACGAGCTAGTGAAATGATCGTTTTTGAAATTAGAAGTGGTCGTTTAGGACGTTATACATTAGATCAAGCACCTGTTCACTTAAGTGTAGAAGGAACGAAAGAAGCATGACAGAAAAATTAACGATTAAGGCTATCAAAGAGTTATTAATAGATATTACAGAAGAAACTGACGAACGAATGATTAAGTTGCAAAAAGACTCACGA
This sequence comes from Carnobacterium gallinarum DSM 4847, assembly GCF_000744375.1. Lineage (NCBI taxonomy): Bacteria > Bacillati > Bacillota > Bacilli > Lactobacillales > Carnobacteriaceae > Carnobacterium > Carnobacterium gallinarum. The sequence goes on from NZ_JQLU01000004.1 coordinate 265,790, forward strand.
AAAGGTGTTGTATCAGCGATTCAAAGCTGGAAAAGACAACAAGAAAAAGCTTTAAAGTTAGAGGCTGACTATCAACGAATGTTGGAGTTTGAACACAATATTTGGGAGAATGATTTGGCTTATATTGCTGGAATTGATGAAGTTGGTCGTGGACCATTAGCAGGTCCTGTAGTTGCAGCTGCTGTTATTTTACCACAAGATTTTCATATTTTAGAAATCAATGATTCTAAGCAACTTTCTGAGAGTAAACGTGATGAATTATATGAAAAAATTAAAGCAGAAGCTTTGGCCATTGGGATTGGAATTAAAGATGAGAGAATTATCGATAAAGTGAATATTTATGAAGCCACAAAATTAGCTATGATTGAAGCGGTAGACAATCTAACAATCGATCCACAATATTTATTAATTGATGCAATGGTTCTTGATTTACCAATCCCTCAAAGCAAATTAATTAAAGGGGATGCTCGTAGTTTATCAATTGCAGCAGCGAGTATTATTGCTAAAGTTACTCGGGATCGGATGATGAAAGAGTATGCTATGGAATATCCAGGCTATGGTTTTGAAAAAAATGCAGGATATGGAACAAAAACCCACTTAGCAGGCTTAGCTGAACATGGAGTGACGCCGATTCATCGTAAAACTTTTGCACCTGTTAAAAACATGCTTTAGGTTAAATAGAATATGCAAGAGATTGAGATTAAAACTAAGAAATAGTTTTAATCTCAATCTCTTTTTTATTTTAAGTAGTAATAGAAAAACATACTTTTTTTCGAGATTGATAGTTATTGCGATAATTTTTTTATTTTTAAAATTTTTCAGACTTTTTTACGAATAATATAGATAAGAACAAAATTTGAAAAGAGGTTGAAATATGCAAAAATTAGAGAGTAAGATTATGGCATTTTTAAAAGAAGAATTGGTTCGCTATGCATTGTGTAAAGGAATTGGAGCAAAGCTGAGTATTGAGCTGATTACACATTTAATAGAAAATCCTAGTCTACCTATTGGTGATTTAGTGAGTAGAATAAATTTAAGTTTAGATAAGCAAGCCTTTTTTTTAAAACAATATCATGCACTCGATTTTAAAGAAATTCAACAAAAGTATGAAGAATTAGAAATTGGTTGGATAACAATTTTAGACGACCACTACCCAGAATACTTAAAACATAGTTACAATCCACCAGCAGTTTTATTTTATCAAGGGAATATTAACCTACTGAATAGAAAAATATTAGCCATTGTTGGCTCAAGAAAAAGTACGAATTATGGTAAGTCTGTCTTGCAAAAACTGTTACCTGAACTGATTGCTGAAGACTTTGTTACTGTTAGCGGATTAGCATTAGGAATCGATCAAGAAGTTCATCAACAAACAATAAAATTAGGTGGAAATACAATTGGAGTGATTGGCACAGGATTGGATTTGTGTTATCCTAAGAACAATCAGGCTTTACAGCAGAGGATGCGTCGTGAACAATTAGTTTTATCTGAATATCCGTTGGGAGCAAAACCATTAAAACAACATTTTCCGATGCGAAATCGGATTATTGCAGGGGTATCGGTAGGAACTGTAGTCATTGAAGCCGCTTTTCGGAGTGGAAGTTTAATTACTGCTAACTTAGCGTTGCAAGAAGGGCGAGAGGTTTTTGCAATTCCCGGAAATGTTACTAATTTATCCTCAGGTGGAACAAATGATTTAATTGTGCATGGTGCAAAGTGTGTCACAAATGCTGGTCACATTTTAGAAGAGTTTTACTAAAAAATACAATAGATATAGGCTCAAAAAATGGTCGAAATCTTTGAACTTTTTCGTTTATCTTCTATTATATATGAACAAGCTTTAGCTACCACAGTTGACAAAGTACCTATAAATGGAATAAGATGATTAACGATTTCAATTAAAAAAGATGAATGTAAAAAAGCTCAGATGAAAGGAGCATTTATTTGGCCTATAAATATTTAGTGATAGTAGAATCACCAGCTAAAGCAAAAACAATTGAAAAGTATTTAGGCAAAAATTACAAAGTTGTTGCTAGTTTAGGACATATTCGTGATCTCCCTAAAAGTAAGATGGGGGTTGATGTGGAAAGTAATTATGAACCACATTATATTTCAATTCGAGGAAAAGGCGACATTATTAAAGACTTAAAAAAACATGCAAAAAAAGCTGAAAAAGTTTTTCTAGCAGCCGATCCAGATAGGGAGGGGGAAGCCATTGCGTGGCATCTCTCTTTCTTGCTCGGTTTGGATATCGAGGATAAAAATCGTGTTGTCTTTAACGAAATAACTAAAGAAGCAGTTAAAGGTGCCTTTAAAGAACCCCGCTCAATCAATATGGACCTAGTTGACTCACAACAAGCACGTCGTATTTTAGATCGTCTTGTTGGGTATACGATTAGCCCAATATTATGGAAAAAAGTAAAAAAAGGATTAAGTGCTGGGCGCGTTCAGTCAGTTGCCTTAAAATTAATCATTGACCGTGAAAATGAAATTACTGCTTTTAAACCAGAAGAATACTGGAGTATTGGCGGAAACTTTAAAAAAGCTGCTAAGAAATTTAAAGCGAATTTTTATGGAATTGATGGCAAAAAAATGGACTTAAAAAATACTGAGGATGTCCAAAAAGTCATTAAAAAAATTAAATCTAAAGATTTTGAAGTAACAAAAGTAACGAAAAAAGAACGGAAACGGAATCCGGCTGTACCTTTTACAACAAGTAGTTTGCAACAAGAAGCGGCTCGTAAATTAAATTTTAGAACCCGTAAAACCATGATGGTTGCTCAACAGTTGTATGAAGGAATTGCTTTGGGACGTGGCGGTTCAGTTGGTTTGATTACCTATATGCGTACAGATTCTACTCGAATTGCGGATAGCGCAAAGGAAGAGGCTGCTGAATTTATTATTAATCAATATGGTAAAGAGTACTCTGCAACGACATTTAAAAAGACTAAAAATGCTCAAGGCTCTCAAGATGCCCATGAAGCGATTCGTCCCTCAAGTGTGCTAAGAACACCAGAAGAAATTGAAAAATATTTAAATAAAGACCAACTGAAGTTGTATAAATTGATTTGGTCGCGTTTAGTAGCAAGTCAAATGACTCCGGCTGTTTTTGATACAATGCGTGTCGATTTGGTACAAAATGGCGTTCAATTTAGAGCAAATGGACAAAAAATTAAGTTTGCAGGATTTACAAAAGTCTATATTGAAGGCAATGATGAAGGAACGGAAGAAAAAGACAATATCTTGCCTGATATGGAGCAAGGAGACATAGTTAAATCTGTTGATATTGAACCAAAACAACACTTTACTCAGCCTCCTGCTCGATTTACAGAAGCAACCTTGATTCGTTCCTTAGAAGAAAATGGTGTTGGGAGACCGTCTACCTATGCACCAACGCTAGAAACAATTCAACGTCGTTACTATGTAAAATTAGAAAGCAAACGTTTTGAACCAACTGAACTTGGTAGCATTGTCAATACGATGATCGTTGAGTTTTTCCCGCAAATTGTCGATATTCATTTTACAGCGGATATGGAACAACAATTGGATTTTGTTGAAGAAGGCAAAGAAAATTGGGTTGATGTTATCGATCGTTTCTATAAACCTTTTGCGATTGAAGTTGCTAAGGCTGAAGAAGGTATTGAAAAAATTCAAATTAAAGATGAGCCAGCGGGATTTGATTGTGAATTATGTGGTCATCCCATGGTGATTAAATTAGGTCGTTATGGCAAATTCTATGCATGTAGCAATTTTCCAGAATGTCGAAATACTAAAGCAATTGTTAAAGAAATTGGCGTAACTTGTCCGGTTTGTAAAGAAGGTCAAGTAATCGAACGCAAATCGAAAAAGAATCGTATTTTTTATGGTTGTGATAAGTATCCAGGATGTGAGTTTGTTTCTTGGGATAAACCAGTTGGACGTGATTGTCCGAAGTGCCAACATTATCTAGTTGAGAAAAAACTAAAAGGTGGCAAACAAGTAATCTGTAGTAGTTGTGATTATAAGGAAGCTGTCCAAAAATAAATACAAAGGCTGACTATGTGCGAACTTTGCATATAGTTAGCTTTTTATTGTTCTTAAATTTCCGCTAAGCTTTTATTTTTTCTCCCTTTTAGATTTAACTTTTATGCAAACAAGTGTATAATTATATCTAATAGAAAACGCTAACTAAACAATGTAAGGAACCTCCAAATAGAGACTGCGTTTTTAGAAAGAAGGGGATAATTTAAATGGAAAATCAACAATTTGTCAATGTAATTGGTGCAGGGCTAGCAGGTAGTGAAGCAGCTTTTCAAATTGCCGAAAGAGGTGTACAGGTACATCTATATGAAATGCGCCCTGTAAGAAATACTGAAGCGCACCATAGCCCTAACTTTGCTGAACTTGTATGTACAAACTCATTAAGAGCTAATCAGGTAACAAATGCAGCCGGTTTATTAAAAGAAGAAATGCGTCAATTTCATTCACTTATTATCGCCGAAGCAGATGCAACAGCGATTCCAGCTGGAGGAGCATTAGCTGTAGACCGAGAATCATTTTCTGGGAATATTACAAAGCGCTTAAAAAATCATCCTAATATTACGGTTTATTCAGAAGAGGTCACCTCGTTACCGGAAGGACCGACAATTATTGCGACAGGTCCGTTAACTTCTGAGGCTTTAGCTAAGGAAATTTCTGATTTTACAGAGTCAGATGGCCTTTACTTTTATGATGCAGCTGCCCCAATTATCGATAAAAATTCAATTGATATGGACAAAGTGTATTTAAAGTCTCGTTATGATAAAGGAGAAGCCGCCTATTTAAATTGCCCGATGAATGAGACTGAGTTTAATCGTTTTTATGATGCTCTAGTGGAAGCAGAAGTTGCTCCTTTGAAGTCTTTTGAAAAAGAGAAATTTTTTGAAGGATGCATGCCAATTGAAGTCATGGCGAAGCGTGGTCGTAAGACACTTTTATTTGGACCAATGAAGCCTGTGGGTCTAGAAGATCCTAAAACCAATCGACGTCCTTTTGCTGTTGTTCAATTACGCCAAGATGATGCAGCTGGTTCACTATATAATTTAGTTGGTTTTCAAACTCATTTGAAATGGGGAGAACAAAAGCGATTATTGCAGTTAATTCCTGGATTAGAAAACGCTGAAATTGTTCGTTATGGTGTGATGCATCGAAATACATTTATGAAATCACCTGATTTGCTAGAAGCTACTTATCAATCGAAGAAGCGCCCTGATTTATTTTTTGCTGGTCAAATGACAGGTGTTGAAGGGTATGTTGAAAGTGCAGCTAGTGGATTGTTAGCTGGAATTAATGCGGCCCGACTTGTTAAAGGTGAAGAATTGCTAATCTTATCAGATGAAACAGCAATGGGTAGTATGGCTTATTATATTACACATGCAGATGCTCGCTACTTCCAACCAATGAATGCGAATTTCGGATTATTTCCACCGTTACGTGAACCAATTCGTGACAAATCTTTGAGAAATGCGGAATATGCTAAGCGTTCTTTGGAAGTTTTATCGAATTTAGAGAAAATTCACTCAATTCAATAATCTATTGATTGTATTCTTCCTGCTGATATGATAAAGTAATTTTGTCTATGAGTAGGAGGGATTTTTTTGAAGGAATTACAATGGAAAGAGACCTTTTTGCAGTATTTGATTGTAGAACGGCACTACTCTGAATTAACTAAAAAAGCCTATGATGAAGATATCGCTGATTTTTCTGAATTTTTAGTGGAAACTGGTGATGCATCTTTTTTAAAAGTAGAGTTGCCAGATGTTCGGATTTATTTAGGAAGATTGAATGAGAAACAATTTAGTCGAAATACTATTTCTCGCAAAATTTCTAGTTTACGGGCGTTTTATCAATTTCTCTTAAAAAATGAAGTTATGGCAGATAATCCTTTTTCGTATGTTAATTTGAAGAAAAAAGCTTTACGATTGCCACGTTTTTTTTATGAAAAAGAAATGGATGCACTTTTTGCTGCAGTTAAAGGTGATGAACCGTTAGATATTCGTAATGAAGCTCTCTTAGAAGTTTTGTATGGTACGGGAATTCGGGTGACGGAGTGTCGCAATATTCAGATACAGGATATTGATTTTGAATTAGGAGTATTATTGGTTCATGGAAAAGGGAACAAGGAAAGATATGTACCTTTTGGTCATTATGCTGCTGTTGCTATGCAAAATTATCTGAAGTTAAGTCGTCAAGTGTTAATGGATAAATATCATAAAAATCATGATTATTTATTTATCAATCATTATGGTGCTCAAATAACAGCAACTGGAATTGAATATGTACTCAATCAAGTGATTAAAAAAAGTAGTCTAACATCTGAAATAAACCCTCATATGCTGCGTCATACGTTTGCAACTCATTTATTGAATAATGGTGCTGATATGCGGACTGTGCAGGAATTATTGGGACATGCAAGTTTATCTTCAACACAGATATATGCTCATGTAACTAAAGAGCATTTGCAAAAAGATTATCGAGCGTTTCATCCACGAGCGTAAAATACAAGAGGAAGAAGCCCGTAAAAAAAGCAGGAGGAAAGAATTATGACAACATTTCATGCAACAACGATATTTGCTATTAACCATAATGGAAAGTCTGCAATGGCTGGAGATGGTCAAGTTACAATGGGTGAATCGGTAATTATGAAGGGAACTGCGCGAAAAGTTCGTCGCATTTATAACGGTGAAGTTTTAGTAGGATTTGCAGGAAGCGTAGCAGATGCCTTTACCTTGGAAGAAAAATTTGAAGGCAAGTTAAACGAATACAAAGGCAACTTGAAACGTGCTGCTGTTGAGTTAGCTCAGGAATGGCGTACAGATCGTGCAATGCAAAAATTAGAAGCTTTACTGATTGTGATGAACAAAGACGAGATGCTAATGGTAAGTGGTGGTGGTGAAGTCATTGAACCAGATGATGGTATCTTAGCAATCGGTTCAGGAGGCAATTATGCATTATCTGCTGGTCGTGCCTTAAAGAAACATGGACAACATTTGTCTGCCAAAGAAATTGCCAAGGAAAGTTTGACAGTTGCAGCAGATATTTGTGTCTTTACGAATCATAATATTATCGTTGAAGAATTATAAAAAGGAAGTGCTAATGTAATGATGAATGCAAATATGCAAATGACTCCAAAAGAAATTGTAGCAGAGTTAGATAAATATATTATCGGACAACAGCAAGCCAAAAAATCTGTAGCTGTGGCTTTACGTAATCGTTATCGCCGGATGCAATTGGATGAAGAGATGCAACGTGAAGTTACGCCTAAGAATATGTTGATGATTGGTCCAACAGGTGTAGGGAAAACTGAAATTGCTCGTCGATTAGCACAATTAGTCAATGCTCCTTTTTTGAAAGTTGAAGCGACTAAATTTACAGAAGTTGGTTATGTTGGACGTGATGTAGAATCAATGGTACGCGACTTAGTTGAAAATGCAATTCAAATCGTTGAAAAACAACAATATTCGGCTGTTTATTTAAAAGCTGAAAAAAATGCAGTTGATCATTTGGCTAAATTATTGGTACCAGGGATAAAAAAAGAGAAGAAAAAAGCGGAATCAACGAATCCATTTGAAAGTATGATGCACAATATGGGCATGAATATGGATCAAATGAATGGAGCTGAACTAGAAGAAGAAGTGACTGAACAGATTTCAACAAATCGTGAAGTAATTAAGCAGCAGATTCGAGATGGGTTACTTGACCAACGTGAATTAACTGTTGAGCTTGAAGAACGTAAAAAAACAGTGAATTCTCCAATGAATGCTGGTTTAGAGCAAATGGGAATTGATCTAAATGATACTTTAGGTGCATTAACACCGAAACGTAAAGTAAAACGCACCGTGACTGTAAAAGAAGCATTAGAATTGTTTATTCAAGAAGAATCAGAGAAATTAGTGAATCCTGAAGATCTTCATTCTGAAGCAATTCGTTTGGCACAAAATACTGGAATTATTTTTATTGATGAAATTGATAAAATTACGTCTAAATCAGGTGGTCAAAGTGGAGAAGTTTCTCGTGAAGGTGTTCAACGTGATATTTTGCCAATCGTTGAAGGATCATCTGTTAGTACAAAGTATGGTGTGATTCAAACAGATCATATTCTATTTGTAGCTTCAGGAGCATTCCATGTGTCTAAACCGAGTGATTTAATTCCTGAATTGCAAGGACGTTTCCCGATTCGTGTTGAATTAGATGACTTAGATGCCCAAGATTTTGTCAAAATTTTGACAGAACCAAATAATGCTTTAATTAAGCAATATGTAGCAATGCTAGGCACTGAGAATATTGATGTTACCTTTACTTTTGAAGCGATTGAACGCTTAGCTGAAATTGCTTATCAAGTCAATCATGAAACAGATAATATTGGAGCTCGCCGTCTTCATACAATTCTAGAAAAATTGTTGGAAGATTTGTTATTTGAAGCACCAGATATGCACATGGGAGATATTACAATTACTGAAAGCTATGTAAATGAAAAAATAGCACATATTGTAGCGGATAAAGATTTAAGTCGCTATATTTTATAAGTTTAACTGATGGAGGAATAGCATAATGAATGAATTACTTTTAAAAATGCGTCAAATCAATAGTATGTTACAACAAGAAGGTGGATTTGACTCTACCAAGGTGGCGAAAGCTGGGGAGCTTCCATTTAATAAGATGGTAGAAGTTTTGGGGGATTCATTGGATGCGAATACCTATTTAATTAGTGAAAGCGGAATTTTACTAGGTTTCAATGAAAAGCATGGCATGAATAATGAGCGTGTTAAACAAATGTTGCAAGATAAAAAATTTCCACAAGATTATACAAGAAGTATGCTGAGTATTACCGAAACAAAAGCAAATATTGGAATTGAAAGTGATTATACTGCTTTTCCAGTTGAAAATCGAGATTTATTCGCAGAAGGGTTAACTACTTTAGTTCCTATTTATGGAGCAGGTGAACGCTTAGGGACGATTATATTGGGACGAATTACCCGCGAATTTACAGATAGCGACTTAATTTTGACTGAGTATAGTGCAACGATTGTAGGGATGGAAATCCTTTATCAAAAATCAAATCAAATTGAAGAAGAAACAAGAAGTTTAGCTATTGTTCAAATGGCGATTAAAACCTTATCTTACAGTGAATTGAAGGCTGTTAAAGCAATCTTTGAGGAATTAGATGGAACAGAGGGGCGTTTAGTTGCTTCAACAATTGCAGATAAAATTGGGATTACACGTTCCGTGATTGTGAATGCTCTTAGAAAATTAGAATCAGGTGGTATTATTGACTCTAGGTCCTTGGGGATGAAAGGAACTTATATTCGAGTGAATAATCCTAAGTTTATTACGGAACTTGCACGAGAACAAGTCTATTAATAGTAGAAAAAGTTATCTCAAGTCACTTATATTGAGGTAGCTTTTTCATTAGTTTAGTGGGTTAATTTTAGTTAAATGGAAAAGGGGGAATAGAGAATGACGATTCAACTTGAAAATGAAAAATTAGTTGTAGTTGTTTTAGAAAAAGGAGCCGAATTGGCTAGTATTAAAAGTAAAGAAACTGGTATTGAATATTTATGGCAAGCTGATCCAGCCTATTGGGGTCGTCATGCGCCTGTATTATTCCCGATTGTCGGACGTTTAAAAGAGGATCAATATCAATTAGAGGGAAAAACTTATGCAATGGGGCAGCACGGGTTTGCTCGTGATGAAGCATTTGAAGTAGTGGAGCAGAGTGAAACGTCTGTGACTTTAGCTTTAACATCAACTGAAGAAACAAAGGTGAACTATCCATACGATTTTCGTCTATTTATTCGTTATACGTTAACGGAGAACACTGTTAAAACTCATTATAAGGTTGAAAATCCAAGTTCAGCAACAGATATGTATTTTTCAATTGGTGCACACCCAGGATTTAATGTGCCTTTGACAGAGGATACGGTCTTTGAAGATTATTTCTTTAGTTTCTCTCCACGTAAAACGCGAACAACAATTCCTTTACAAGGCGCTTATTTAAATACGCCAGCAAAAACACTAGCTCAAACCAATACAGATATTGCTTTAAGTCGTCATTTATTTGATAATGATGCCTTAATCTATGAAGTAAAAGGTGAAAATATTTTTACGATTCAATCTGAGAAAAATAACTATGCTGTTTCAGTAAAATTCACTGATTTTCCATATGTTGGAATTTGGTCGCCACCTAAGACTGATGCGCCATTTGTTTGTATTGAACCGTGGTTTGGAATTGCGGATGCTCTTGATGCAACAGGCAATTTAAAAGAAAAATTAGGGATTCGTGTATTAACACCGCAAGAAGAATTTCAAGCGGAATTCGATATTACTGTTCGTTAACTAAAAAACATCTGAAATCCATGTTTAGCTCGTTGGATTTCAGATGTTTCTTAATTTTCAGTGTTATTTATTCGTTTTCTCTTTTTTGTAGCCTAATCCAAAAGGAACTTTATTTTCAGTGCCATCTATTATTCGGGTAATATTTGCTCGATGTCGATAAATAATAAAGACCATTAAGATACAAGCGATTATTGTTAGTATGGGATCGTGATAATACCAACTTGTTGGTGCTACGATTAGCATTGCAATAATGCTAGCCAAACTGACCATTCTGGTAATGTAAATCAGTGAGACGAATAAAATCGCACAAAAGACAAAGAATTGAGGATTGTAAGCCAATAAAGCACCTGCACTAGTTGCAACAGCTTTACCACCTTTAAATTGAGCGAAAATAGGATACGTATGTCCGATGATTGCTCCTAACCCAATTGCTAAGGCGTTGACATCACTGTGAAAGAATAGCGGCAAGCTAGCAGCTAAGGTTCCTTTGAGAATGTCCATCAACAATACAACGGTTCCAGCTTTTTTTCCTAGAACACGATATGTATTCGTTGTTCCTGAATTTCCGCTGCCAAAATTACGAATATCTTTATGATAAAATAATTTACCAATCCAAACACCAGACGGAATTGATCCTAGCAAATAAGCAATTACTAGCATGATACTAATTTTTAGCAAATAAAATCGCTCCTAATCTATCAAAAAATCTGTTCGCCATATTTTAGCATTTTCCAGGAACGATGGCTAGTCCTTTGGAAAATATTATCGCTAAAGCCTGATTTTAGTAAGAGCTTATTTGCTAGAAAGCTCTAGAATTTAGTATAGAGCAAAGATATTACTAGAACTTTTAGGATAAAAAATGGTATTATAGCCAATACAGACAATCTTTGCGTTGACGAGTTTACTTTTGTATCAAAATAAAAGAATTTATCCAGTCGGAAAGCGACTTTTGTAAGGAAAAAAAACTTTTTCTATGCAAAATGTCCTTTTAGACTTTTCATTATTTGCAAGATAGAGTATCATTGTATAGATGCGCGAACTATTAGCGCTAGTTATGGTCTAAGGAGTTTTGAAGATGCCGAAAAAAGTAAATATGGAATATAATGATGAAGCTATCCAAGTTCTTGAGGGACTTGAAGCTGTAAGAAAGCGTCCAGGAATGTATATTGGTTCAACGGATAGCCGTGGATTACATCACTTAGTCTATGAAATTGTTGATAATTCTGTTGATGAAGCTTTGTCAGGTTATGGAACAGAAATTACAGTCACATTACACAAAGATAATAGTATTAGCGTAAAGGATAACGGTCGCGGAATGCCAGTTGGAATGCACGCTTCAGGAATCCCAACTGTACAAGTTATTTTTACTGTGCTTCATGCTGGAGGTAAATTTGGTCAAGGTGGCTATAAAACTTCAGGGGGACTACATGGTGTTGGTGCCAGTGTTGTAAATGCATTATCTGAATGGTTGATAGTTGAAATCGTCCGTGACGGCGTTTTATATGAACAACGATTTAAAAATGGTGGAATTCCAGCTGATACACTAAAAAAGGTGAAGAATACCAAAGAAAAAAATGGGACAACGGTACATTTTAAGCCGGATACTACAATCTTTTCAACCATTAATTATTCCTATGATATTTTGTCTGAACGCTTAAGAGAATCAGCTTTTCTATTAAAAGGATTAAAAATTGAGTTAATTGATGAACGTACAGATAAACACGAAATTTTCCATTACGAAGAAGGAATTAAAGAATTTGTTGAATATTTAAATGAAGAAAAAGATGTGTTAAATCCAGTTGCTTATTTTTCTGGTGAAAACAATCAGATCGAAGTTGAATTTGCTTTTCAATACAATGACGGTTATTCAGAAAATATTCTTTCTTTTGTCAATAACGTCCGAACTAAAGATGGCGGTACTCATGAAGCAGGAATGAAAACATCATTAACGAAAGCCTTTAATGAATATGCTAGAAAATCAAACTTGCTGAAAGAAAAAGATAAGAATTTAGAAGGCAGTGATTTCCGTGAAGGATTAGCTGGAATTATTTCTGTTCGGATTCCAGAAGATTTGCTTCAATTTGAGGGTCAGACGAAAGGGAAACTAGGAACACCACAAGCGCGTGCTGCTGTTGATGCCGTGATTGGGGAGCAACTTGGTTTTTATTTAGTTGAGAATGGTGAAACAAGCCAAATGTTGGTGCGTAAAGCGATTAAAGCGAGAGAAGCGAGAGATGCAGCTCGTAAAGCTCGTGAAGAAAGTCGAAATGGCAAAAAACGCAAAAAGAATGAATCTTTGTTGTCTGGAAAATTGACTCCAGCCCAAAGTCGTAACCCTAAACGAAATGAGATTTATCTAGTCGAAGGAGATTCTGCTGGCGGTTCCGCAAAACAAGGCCGTGATCGAAAATTCCAAGCGATCTTACCGTTACGAGGAAAAGTAATTAATACAGAAAAAGCTAAACTACAAGATATTTTAAAAAATGAAGAAATCAATACGATGATTTATACAATCGGCGCAGGTGTTGGGGCTGAATTTGATATTGAAGACTGTAATTACGATAAAGTTATTATTATGACCGATGCGGATACCGATGGTGCCCATATCCAAGTATTACTATTAACCTTTTTCTATCGTTATATGAAACCTCTGATTGAAGCAGGAAAAGTTTATATTGCTTTACCTCCGCTTTATAAGATTTCTAAAGGTGTTGGGAAAAAAGAAGTCATTGAATATGCTTGGACGGATGATGAATTAGAATCCAAGACTAAAAAAGTTGGGAAAGGTTATATTTTACAACGTTATAAAGGTCTTGGTGAAATGAACGCCGATCAACTTTGGGAAACAACGATGGATCCTGAAACTCGGACGTTAATTCGAGTAAGAATTGACGATGCTGCACAAGCAGAGCGTCGAGTATCTACTTTGATGGGAGATAAAGTAGAACCACGTCGTAAATGGATTGAATCTCATGTTGAGTTTTCATTAGAAGATGGCGGAAGTATTTTAGAAAATAGCCAAATGATGGAAACTACTGGTGAGGGAGACCATATCCAGCAAGTCGAGTTACTAGATACAGAAGGAAGTGTTGAAGATGGAGAATAATAGATCGGATGTTCAAGAACTAACCCTTGAAGAAGTCATGGGAGATCGTTTTGGACGTTATTCTAAATATATTATCCAAGAGCGGGCACTACCAGATATTCGTGATGGACTAAAGCCAGTTCAACGTCGGATTCTGTATGCCATGAATGTTGAAGGAAATACCTCTGAAAAAGGCTTTAGAAAATCAGCCAAAACTGTCGGAAATGTAATTGGGAATTATCATCCTCATGGAGATTCAAGTGTGTATGAAGCCATGGTTCGGATTAGTCAAGATTGGAAATTACGTGAAGTTTTAGTTGAAATGCATGGAAATAACGGGAGTATGGATGGCGATCCGCCAGCAGCAATGCGTTATACGGAAGCTCGTTTATCTAAAATTTCAGCAGAACTATTGCGTGATATTGAAAAAGAAACGGTTGATTTTGTTCTAAATTTTGATGATACCGATAAAGAACCAACTGTTTTACCAGCGAAGTTCCCTAATTTGCTAGTCAATGGTGCAACAGGGATTTCAGCGGGTTATGCAACTGATATCCCACCACATAATTTAGGTGAAGTGATTAATGCAACAACTCATTTAATCGATCATCCTAATGCTACAGTGAATGAACTAATGGAGTTCATTAAAGGACCAGATTTTCCAACAGGTGGAATTTTACAAGGACTTGATGGAATTCGTCAAGCCTATGAAACTGGAAAAGGAAAAGTAATTGTTCGTTCAAAAACGCATATTGAAGATTTACGTGGTGGCAAACAACAAATTGTGATTACTGAGATTCCTTTTGAAGTCAACAAAGCCGTAATGGTGAAACGGATGGATGAAATTCGTTTAAATAAAAAAATTGATGGAATTGCTGAAGTTCGTGATGAGTCAGATCGTACTGGCTTACAAATCGTAGTTGAATTAAAAAAAGAAGCGAATGCAGAAGGTATTTTAAATTATTTATTGAAAAATACAGACTTGCAAGTTTCTTATAATTTTAACATGGTTGCCATTGATAAAAAACGCCCTGAACAAGTGGGGATTTTGCGGATGTTACGTGCGTATGTGGAGCATCAACAAGAAGTGATTACCCGTCGTACAAAATTCAATCTATACAAAGCTGAATCAAGACAGCATATTGTAGAAGGTTTAATCAAAGCCTTATCTATTCTTGATAAAGTGATTGCTGCAATTCGTAGTAGTAAAGATAAGAAAAATGCCAAAGAGAATTTAATGTCTCAATTTTCATTTACAGAACTTCAAGCAGAAGCGATTGTTTCTTTACAACTGTACCGTTTAACGAATACAGATATTACAGCCTTAGAAAAAGAAGCAAGTGAGTTAGCAACAAGTATTGCTTCTTATCGCAAGATTTTAGATAATCCAAAAGAGATGGCTCGTGTTTTGAAAAAAGAATTGAAAGACATTCAAGAAAAATTCATTACTCCCCGTCGAACTGTGATTCAAAATGCCATTGAAGAATTAAAAATTGATACAGAAGTGTTAGTTTCTCAAGAAGAAGTAATTGTATCGGTTACACGAGAAGGTTACTTGAAACGTAGTAGCTTACGTTCGTACTCTGCTTCTAAACCAGAGGAAATCGGTCTTAAAGAAGGCGATCTACCTATCTTTGTTCAACAAATGAACACGTTAAATCATGTTCTGATGTTTACTAGCAAAGGGAATTTAATTTATCGTCCTGTTCATGAGATTGCAGACTTAAGATGGAAAGACATTGGGGAGCATATTTCACAAACAATTGGCTTAGCTATGGATGAGACTATTATTAAAACAATTGGTTTAGTTGATTATCTGCCCGAGGCGACGTTTACATTTGTTACAAAAGAAGGCATGATTAAACAAACAGCAGTAGCTGATTTTGTGGCAGGACGTGGTTATAAAACGAGAGCGACTGTAGCAATGAAACTTAAACAGGAAAATGACGAACTATTAGATGTTATTTATTCGGTAGAACCAACAACTAAAGATGTCTTTATGGTAACTAATCGTGGTTTTGGTTTGCGTTACTCTTTAAGTGAAGTGCCAATTGTCGGAACGAAAGCAGCCGGAGTTAAAGCAATTAACCTAAAAGAAGGCGATTATGTCGTTAACGGTGTTTTATTAGATCATGACTCAGCGAAGACGAATGTAATGATGCTAACGCAACGTGGTGCTGTTAAAAAGATGAATATTAGTGAGTTTGATTTACTTGGTCGTGCAAAACGTGGTTTATTAGTTCTCAGAGAATTAAAGAAAAATCCACATCGTATGATCTTTATGAAAGAAATCGAACCTGATACAACAATTAAGATTGTGACAACTAAAGGCAAAGAGTTTAGTTTAAATACAGACCACTATCAAGTCAGTGATCGTTATTCAAATGGCTCCTTTATTTTAGATGAAACAACGGATGGGGAACCACAAGATATACAAGTTATTTTACCTTATCCAGTTTTAGTGAAAGAGAATGGATCAGGTAAGGCATAAGTTAAAAGATAAAGACGGCGAACAGCTGTCTTTATCTTTTTTTACATTTAATTCATTATTGAGCATTCAATGTAAAATCTGTACTATTTTCATATAATAAGTTTCATGTTTTATCATCTATTATAGTACAGAGTTAGAGGTTATATTATAACAGAAAAGTTTTTTTAATAAAAAAATGAGGAATTAGATAAAAAATTCACATACTTTAAATGCTTTTAAATAAGCTTTTCAAAGATGTTTTTATGTTTTTTTTATCAGATTGTACAAAAAGTACAATTAAAGTATTTGTTTTTCGAGTAAGACGTGTTATACTGTTTTTGTAAGAACTGTTATACTAATTAAAAGTTCACTAAAAAACATTTACTCGAGGAGGCCCATTTTACTATGGAACAATGGAATGGATTTAAAGGCGACAAATGGCAAAAATCAGTAGACACTCGTGATTTTATTCAAAAAAACTATACTGAGTATAGAGGCGACGACAGCTTTTTAGAGCCAATCGCACCAAGTACAGATAAATTATGGACAAAATTACAAGAATTATTTGAAGTGCAACATGAAAAAGAAGGCGTCTATGACATGGATACAAATATCCCTGCTACGATTACTTCACACGCACCAGGATATTTAATCAAAGAAGAAGAAAAAATCGTTGGTTTACAAACAGATGTACCATTGAAACAAGCATTCATGCCTTTTGGCGGAATCAAAATGGCAAACAATGCATTAACTTCAAATGGTTTTGAAGTTGACGAAAACATGAACTACATCTTTAATGATTTAAGAAAAACACATAACCAAGGTGTATTTGATGCTTATACTGCTGAAATGCGTATGGCTCGTAAAAATAAAATCATTACTGGTCTTCCAGATGCTTATGGTCGTGGCCGTATCATCGGTGATTACCGTCGTATCGCATTATACGGTATTGATTTCTTAATGGCTCAAAAGAAAAAAGATCACGACAACACTGGTAACAAAGTGATGACTGATGATGTTATTCGTTTAAGAGAAGAAATCTCTGAACAATACCGTGCATTAAATGATCTTAAGAAAATGGCTGCTTCATACGGCTTTGATATTTCAAAACCTGCTAAAAATGCACAAGAAGCAATCCAATGGTTATACTTCGGTTACCTAGGTGCAATTAAATCACAAAATGGTGCAGCTATGTCTATCGGACGTATCTCAGCATTCTTAGATGTTTATATCGAACGTGATTTACAAGCTGGTTTAATTACTGAGTTTGATGCACAAGAAATGATCGATCACTTAATCATGAAATTACGTATGGTTAAATTTGCTCGTACGCCTGATTACAATCAATTGTTCTCTGGTTACCCAATTTGGGCTACTTTATCAATTGCTGGTATGGGTCTTGACGGACGTTCAATCGTAACGAAAAATGATTTCCGTATTTTACACACATTAACAAATATGGGACCATCTCCAGAGCCAAACTTAACAGTTCTTTATTCTTCACAATTACCAAAAGGATTCAGAACATTCGCATCTAAAATTGCGAAAGAAAGTTCATCAATCCAATTTGAAAATGATGATTTATTACGCGCTAACTGGGGTTCTGATGATGCAGCAATCGCTTGTTGTGTATCTGCAACAGTTATCGGTAAAGATATGCAGTTCTTTGGTGCTCGTGCGAACTTAGCTAAAGCTGTCCTTTATGCAATCAATGGTGGGGTAGATGAAAAAACTAAAATGCAAGTTGCTCCTAAATTCCGTCCAATGACTGGTGACTCTTTAGATTTCAACGATTTCATGGACAAATACAAAGATATCCTTGATTGGTTAGCTGAATTATACGTGAATACATTAAACGTTATTCACTATATGCATGATAAATATGCTTATGAAGCTCCACAATTAGCTTTAATGGATAGTGATTTAAAACGTACTTTCGCAACTGGTATTGCTGGTATTTCACATGCTGCTGATAGCTTAATGGCTATTAAACATGGTGAAATCGAAGTTATCCGTGACGAAGATGGTATGGCAATTGATTACAAACCAACTAAAGAATTCCCAACTTATGGTAACGATAATGAAGAAGCAGATGCTATGGCAAACTGGATCTTAGAATACTTCATGACTCAAATCAAACGTCAACACACTTACCGTAACTCTCGCCCTACAACTTCACTATTAACAATCACTTCTAACGTGGTTTATGGTAAAGCAACTGGTAACACTCCAGATGGACGTAGAGCTGGTAAACCTCTTGCTCCTGGGGCTAACCCAAGTTATCAAGATGGTAAATTCTTAGGTGAGAAAAATGGGTTATTGGCTTCACTTAACTCAACTGCTCGTTTAGAATATACTTCTGCTTTAGATGGTATTTCTAATACGCAAACAATCAATCCTAATGGTTTAGGTAAAGACGATTCTACAAGAATTGACAACTTACGTAACGTAATGGATGGCTACTTTGATAAAGGTGGTTACCACTTAAACGTGAACGTATTTACAAATGAATTATTATTAGATGCACAAGCACATCCAGAAAAATACCCTAATTTAACAATTCGTGTATCTGGTTATGCAGTTAAGTTCCGTGATTTAAGTCCTGAGCAACAAGCAGACGTTATTTCAAGAACTTCACATGACAGAATGTAATTCATTCATGACGAAGATTTAAAGAAGGAGGGGTGACAATCGTCATCCCTTTTTACTTAAAAAAGGAGAGAAAAAAACATGACAGAATCTGTTGTTGGTAGAATTCATTCTACTGAAAATTTCGGAACAGTTGATGGGCCAGGTGTTCGCTTTGTTGTATTTACCCAAGGTTGTCGTATGAGATGCCAATTTTGCCATAATCCGGATACTTGGAAAATTGGTAGTGGTGGAAGAGAAGTAACGACAGATGAACTGTTAGCAGAAGCCAAAAAATTCCAGTCTTATTGGGGCAAAGATGGTGGAATCACGATTAGTGGTGGTGAACCGCTTCTACAATTAGATTTCTTAACGGATTTATTTAAGAAAGCTAAAGCAGAAGGGATTCATACAACGATTGATACGTGTGGTAAACCATTTACAAGAGAAGAACCTTTCTTTAGTGAGTTCCAAGAACTAATGAAGTATACAGATTTATTATTATTTGATATTAAGCATATTGATGATGCGCAGCACAAAATTTTAACTTCATTAGGAAACGAGAATATTTTAGAAATGGCGAAGTATCTCTCTGAAATTGATAAACCAGTTTGGATTCGTCACGTATTGGTTCCTGAGCGTAGTGACTATGATGAATACTTGATTCGTTTAGATACATTTATTAAAACACTGAATAATGTTAAGAAAGTAGAAGTTTTACCTTATCATAAAATGGGGATTTTTAAATGGGATGAATTAGGTCTTGATTATCCGTTAAAAGGAATTGAACCACCTGCGGATGATCGGGTATTAAATGCTCGTGAACTGCTTCATACAGCGGACTATAATGGTTATAAAGATATGTAATTCAAACTAAGCAGTCACGCTTAGTTTGAATTGATTATTGAGCACATAGATTAGTTTGTTTGTGTAAGAAGATTTCATTATAAGAAATAATTAATGAAAAGAGCAACTTTTGGTTGCTCTTTTTGTATTTATTGACTATCATAGTAATAGCAGAAATTTATAATAAGTAAAGGAGTTATTAAGTATGAAAACAAAATCAGATAATATTTTTTCATCTAAAACATTAAATTATTTTCTACAATTAGCAGAAACTATGAATTATACCCAAGCTGCACAACTTCTAGGTATTACTCAGCCAGCGTTAACACAGCAAATTAAAAAGTTAGAACGTCTTTCTGGTGCGCCACTATTTTATTCTGTTGGAAAGAAACTACATCTTTCAGACGCTGGAAAAACAATGTTGCGGACAACACATGAAGTTTATGATATTTTAAATGCTGCAACAGATGAAATTCAACAAACAACAAGTGCAACAATCGGGAAAATCCGAATTGGTTTACTATCTTCAATTGAAGATAAAGTGTTTACTGATTTTATTATTTCTTATTTTAAAGAAAACCCTGAAGTAGAAGTGACGTTATTAATGTTGCCACGTAATGAAATCTGGGAAAAATTAGAAAATAATCGCATCGATTTAGCTATTATGTATTTACCAGATGAGAGCATTAAAAACTGGAAACCTTACAAATCTAAAAAAATTATGGATGAAGAAATCTTATTTTTACACCATGATGAAGCATTAGATAAGAAAAAGAAAATTAAAATGAAAGACACAACAGCAAAACGTTGGGTTACTTATCCGGATACGTATTATATCAATGAGGTTTTAAAAGAAAGTTTTAAAAATCAAATGGCGGACTTGCCAACGGTAGCTGGGAATTATACGACTCCATCACAGTTATATAAATTTAGTAATGCAACGGAGTGTTATACGGCATTGCCTAATTCATTTATTAAGGCACATGAAAACGAAGCTGAATTAAAGGCAATTCCATTTGAGCCAGCAATTAAGTTTACAATGTCTTTTGTCTTTCGAGCAGATAAAGATCAGATTCCTCGTATTGATAACTTTTTAACTTCATTTGATCAATATATTCAGGAATCAGACTATATTTCGAGATTGAAGTCATAATTTTAATTAAAAAGATGATAAAATTTAATATTAAACTAAAGGAGATTTTTTTATTATGAGTAAAGTACTAATTTTTGGGCATTTAAATCCAGATACGGATGCTATCACGTCTGCAATTTCATATGCATATTTACAAAGACAATTAGGTGTTGATGCTGAAGCTGTGGCTTTAGGAGAAGTTAGTGAGGAAACTGCTTATGCTTTAAATCACTTTAATGTCGCTGCACCTCGTGTAGTTGAGACAGTTGCAAATGAAACCAATCAAGTAATGTTAGTGGATCATAATGAATTTCAACAAAGCGTTTCAGATATTCGTGAGGTAGAAGTATTATCCGTTGTGGACCATCACCGTATCGCAAATTTTGAAACAGCAAATCCGTTGCATTATCGTGCTGAGCCAGTTGGATGCACGAATACGATTATTTTAAAATTATATAAAGAACATCAAATCGAAATTCCAAAAGAGATTGCTGGTTTAATGCTATCTGCTATCGTCTCTGACAGCTTATTATTTAAATCACCTACTTGTACTGCTGAAGATGTAAAAGCTGCTAAAGAGCTTGCTATTCTTGCTGAAGTTGATTTAGATAGCTATGGTTTAGATATGTTGAAAGCTGGAACGAATTTAAGCGATAAAACACCAGAACAATTGTTAAATATGGATGCCAAAAGTTTCCCGATGGGTTCTAAAAACGTACGTGTTGCTCAAGTAAATACAGTCGCAATTGAGGATGTATTTGTCAATCAAGTAGCTATTGAAGCAGAAATTATTAAAGAAATGACTGATAATAGTTATGATTTATTTGTTTTAGTAGTGACCGATATCTTAGATAGCAACTCAATGATTTTAGCATTAGGTGATTCTGTATCAGCAGTTGAAACAGCATTTAATGTTCAATTAGAAAATAACAAAGCTTTATTAAAAGGCGTTGTTTCTCGTAAGAAACAAGTTGTACCGCAATTAACCGAAGCTTTAAACTAAAAAAGTGAGAAAGAGTTCTATCTGATTTTTAGATAGGGCTCTTTTTAGTTTGATTTAGATAAATAACGAGTTGTTTTTTTGCTTGCATCTAAATTGATTTATGCTATCATAAAATTGGTGTATCAATACAATAATCGTAGCTGATTTGTTAGAAATTCTATTAAGAAAATAGGAAGGATGTGTCTATCATGAAAACACAATTGATCTTAATTAGAGGAAATTCTGGAAGCGGGAAAACAACAATTGCTAAAGAACTTCAAAGAAGGTTAGGGCGAGGTACATTGTTAGTTTCTCAAGATGTAGTGAGGCGGGAAATGTTGCGAGTACATGATCAAGCAGGTAATCTATCCATTGAATTAATTCAACAAATTGCTGCTTACGGAAAAGGAAAAGTAGAGTTTGTAATTGTTGAAGGGATTTTACGCACTGAAACGTATCGAGAGATGTTAGATCAGTTGATGAGTTATTTTGACAATGAAGTACTGGTTTACTACTTTGATTTGCCATTTGAAGAGACCGTTAAAAGACATCAAATGCGAGAGATTTCTGGTGATTTTAGTGCGGAACGTATGAAGAAATGGTGGCGGGAGAAAGATTACTTACATATATCCAATGAAACATTGTTTACTCTGGATATGAGCCAAGAAGAATTAGTTGAAAAAATAGTAGTTGATATTGATAAAAGCAGAAAAAATAATAAGGGTGGGTAAAATATGTTTAAGATATCAAATATACTTAAAAGAAAAAAAGTTGCCAGTGAATTAGACTATCAGTATGATTTTATTAAAAACTTAAAAAAATTAGAACAACTAGATGGTGTAAAAAACAACATAAATATGCTAAAGAAACAGAAAATGGAAGAAATACCACGATATTACAGTTGCACAGAGGAAGAATATAATAAAGAAAAAGAAATAGAGGAGATTCCGTTACAAAAAATTGTAGGTATAGTAAGATTCGGTACATACAACACTTGGTATGATGTGTATAAAAGTTACAAAAAGTATAGTAAAAATTTATATAGAAATAATTATTCTGTAGATGGTAAAATCAGAGTATATAAATTAGATAAGTTGATTGATCATGTAGTAAAGGGAGAAATATCTTTTAATAAAATTCTTAGTAAACCAGATTATCAAGATTACCCAAGATTTATTTATATTGTAGAGTTAGATAAGTATTTTGTAAGTGACGATGGTTCGCATCGAACTTTTTTAGCAAAATTAATACCTGGTTCAAAGCTTTATGGGAAAATCGATAAGTATACTAAAGATAGAACAAAAATATAGAAAAATTAAGTGGAATTCATTAAATTAAGTTTAGTTAAGATAACTATATGAGTTTTCTTAACTAATAACTACTTTGTATAATATATATTATGTAAACTAGAATATTAAATCTTAGCAAGGCAGTTTAATGGTGCAACCGCCCTGTTTTGATTTGCGCTAACTTGTTCAATTCATATCGTACCCTTATACTACATATAGCAATACTGTATGGCAAGTGTTTTATATAATCTGATTTAAAAAATAAATTTAAATTCATTTTACCATTTTGTAACACATGAAATGGTTCTAATTTTTTATCACGATTAAGTTTAGCTAAATGAGTATTTTATGCACAACATGCGACTTGTACAAGCCTTTATTCATCTTTATGGTTCATTATTATAATCAATTATCTTTTTGTTAAATTCAACTATTTTTCAATAGTCAAGTTTTTGGCTAAAACCCAACCTCTAAATCCATATGAAGAAGCTATAATGTAATACTTTAAGTTCTCTTTATTTAATTTTGCATCCAGTAGTGCATAGGCCAAGCATGTTTTCTTCCTTCAATTAGCAAATTTTCATTATCTCCAATAAATTTTTCTATTGGCTCTTCAAATAAATCAAGAATAGTACTCCCTAATAATTGATTTTCAAAATGATATGCAAATACATCAGTAAAACACAAACATTCTTCTTTTTCGTTAGGTGTTTGAGTTTTTATATTTATTGTTTGTTCTTTTAGATTTATTTCATAAGAAATAACTTCATTATCATGCATTTTCATTGTGTTACCTCACTTTATAATTAATATTTTGATTCAGGTTGTCTAGGTGGTTGTTTATTCCAGTCCTATTTGTGTCTATGCGGAAAAGTATGTGTTCCGTTGTCAGTATGATTATAGTCTATATCTTCTAATATATCTCCATTTTTATCATAATATCTTCTTTGTTTTACACTACCATCTGGATTTAATAAATCTTGTGATGAATTGGGGTCACCTTCTGATTCCAAACCATTTTTATCTTTACTAAACGGTTGCGTTTTGTGATTTTTACTAGGTTTACCTTCTTCAATTGCTTTTTCAAAATCAGCCTGTTTTTTAGTCTTAGAAACTTGAATACTCAAAAGTTGTTCAGTTAATAGGCTTGCTCCTATAATCGTACTTCCTATATCTTGTGCATTCCTTAAAGCAAATCTACCGCCAAATATTGATGAAGTCGTCCCTACTGCTCCTCTGTTTGGGACAAGTATAATCCCTTTTGATAGTTTCATTATATACCATACTTTTTTTCCGTTATTATCAGCGTATTGTATGTTCGCATTTTTTAATTCATTTAACAATTTGGCTTCATGATCTTTATCTTTTTTCTTTTGATGATCTTTCCATGCGTTATTTATATCTCCCGCCCAATCTAAGTTTAGCCCCATCGTTGAAAAGGTTCCTGCCGTTTAATTCCATGCTTTCCCTTCGGATAAAATAGTGACACCAGCTTCTAAGGTTGACAGTTGTGATTCTAATTCATCAAAAATTTGGGCTAAACAATACTAATTTTTAAACAATTCCAATATCATTTCTCATAGCATTAATCAATTCACGTCGTGCTATTTTGATTGTATTATCATTTGGATCATCTGGTTTCCCCACACTATAACCTGAAATAAAAACATTTTTAATAACAACTTCAAACCTAACAAGGCAATTTTTAACATTCTGCCCTACATAAAGATCAAAAACTGTCTTATCTGATTCAACAAAAGAAACTTTCTCTTTTACCGCTTTGAAGTAATAATCCTTATTCGCAGTAAGTCCTTTTTTAGCATAATTTATATTTGATATTTCAGTTTCAATATCACTTTTTCTATAATAATCAATATCTGGAATGCTTAATTGATTCGTACAATCTTCAAGCTTAAAATCAAGTGAACTAAAAATTGCATCATAACTTTCTAAACTGTAATTTGGTGGATAATTAATGTGCTCAACAATATCATTAGGTGATTCATCAGGATATAAGTTAATAATCGTTATTAGAGACTTATATATATCAGTTAATATATCTCTTTTCGCTTGGTACTCTTTTTGTCTTAATTCTGATTCTTTAACTATTCTAGTACTTCTTTGGGTTATAAGTGCTCCTATTACTATACCTAACACACCTATAGTAGCTACTAACTCATGCGACAAAAAATCCATCCTATCAAGTTTATCCTTATTTTATTTTCTAGTTTCTTAAAAAAAACCATAAATTATTTTCCTGTGTTTACCCTATCATTACAAAACAGGAAACATTCATGGTACCTGTTTTATTTGTTTTCGTATTTCCTTTTAGAACTAGCTAAATATTCTTGCCAAGATTCTTCCATATTTCTTCCATCTATTGATGGCATATACCCAATAAATCCAGCCATGTCTTCTGGGTAATCAAAATCCGCATAAATTTCTTCAACTTTTTCATTAAAGTTATCATAATCAGATTTTTTATCATGAAGCTCTTTTAAAATTACATATCTCCATTTATCTTCTATAGCTTGATTATCTTCAAAGTTCTCTAACTTACTTAATTCATGGATATACGGTAAGATATCTTCATATTCATCAGCGATTGCTACTTTTAAAACTAAATCAAAACCTAGAATTCCTTCATCAAGAATATTTGTAGCATAATTTATAACATCACTTCTACCAATTATATTGTTTTCTACTCCAAATAATAATTCTCGCCAATTCCATTTAATTTTAGCTTTAGAAAAATCAAAAAAATCATATTTTTTACTCATATTTAATAGCCTCCTTTAGGTACTTTTTGATTTGGAAAACCTGTGATTTTACCACCGCCAATAAATCTTTGGTGAGTTATTTTTCCAGTTGAATCCAAAACGTATTCATATATACCATCTAATCCATTTAACTTACCTAGCGATTGAAGTACTGAATAAGACTTACCATCACCACCAGTAAAACTTGTCACTCGTCCTTTAGCAAGTTGTTCTTCTGTTATAAAACTTGCAGACCTGTGGAGGGGATCATCTTTCAGCCCACTACCAATTCTTTCGGCATTAGTTATTTCTTTGGAAGCATAATCTCCCTTCAACTTTTCAAACTGAGATAAATCTTTTGTAGATAATTCAGATCCGCCGACTTTTTCATTCTTTACAGTGGCACTGCCTTTTACTGTAGTTACCTTATACAAGGCATAACTAAACCCTAAAACTTGAATAGCTTGTCCCAATTCAGATTCATTTAACCAATTGACACCATCTTCTACACTCTGTGCACTGGAAACAATTTTTCCCAGTATTTTATTGTAAACTTCACCAGTTACATAATTGTACCCATTTCTCCAACCATCTTTTACTTTAGCATCCCAAGCACCTTGAGTAATAAATTCAAATGAATCCGCATCTAAATATTTACCTGCCTTGGCTAAATATTGATACAACTCTGGATTCATAACACCTTTTCCATTTTTTTCTAATTGCCAAGATACTTTAGGATTTCCATCTGCATCTATGTAAATCATAGCATAAACTTTATATTCTTTTAACTCTTTTTCTTTTTCTTTATCTATCCCTTTTTTCTTATCATCGTATGCTTTCCAAGAACTATTAATATCTCCAGCCCAATCCAAGTTTAATCCCATCGTTGAAAAGATTCCTGCCGTTTGATTCCAAGCTTTCCCTTCGGCTAGAATACTAACACCAGCTTCTAATGTTGCCAATTGAGATTCTAGTTCATCAAATATTTGAATAGAGAAATAATCATATTCTCTTAAACTATCTAATTTTCGGATTGTTTGTTGACGCATTTCTTGTAATCCATCAATCATTCTTGCATTAAAACCAACCGGATCAACTATAGAATCGAGCATTTCACTCAATCGATTATATTGTCGAATCCGTTCTTCTAAAACAGATTCTTGTAAACTATTTACATCCACTTGATCTAAATACCGATTTAGGAACTGTTGATTCGCTTCTATCATTCGTTCGTATACCAAGATAAATCCTTTTGTAACAGGCATATAAACGGTATTGAAATAATTCTTCATTGAATCGTAGGTTGCCCCTTTTAAGCTAGGTTCAATAATAATGGCACTTAACGCTTGTTGGATTTGTTCCATTGTCGCTACGGTTGACTGACAATTAGAATTAATGGACTGAACTTGTTGACGAACTTCGCCTACATACATATTACTACTCATTTAGTTCCCTCCTTTTTTAGGAGCTCTTTTTTTTCAGTCTTTAAATCCGTTTCTTTTTGATAAAGATAACTATGTTCACGTTCTAATTCATCTAAATCTTCCTCATATTGGTTCCAGAATTTACTTTGACAACTGGTAACCTCATCAAAAATAGATTCAGATGTATACCTCATTTCTCCCTCTTTCCAGATTTCTTTATCCTCGTGAAAAGAATTAGTCACTTCTTGGAAAATAGTGGCAACATCCTCTTTCTTGCGATAATGTTCTGTAAAAGCACGTCTATTATCATCTAATTGCTCCCTAATCTTCCTTAGTTCATACGTTGCTTCTTCTACAGTTTGATTGTTCATTTAGACTTCCCGCCCAATGCTGCAGGAGTCATTAAATTTTCTAATTCTTTATTCATCACCTCAAAATCGCTTGCGACACTGTGAATATTTGCAATATCTCGTATTAATGCTGCCGCAAAAGAACTCTTTAATCCCTGCTGTTTTTCTGTTAAAGAGACGGATTTGCCGTTCCCTTGTAAAGTAGTTAGTGTCGCTGTTTGAATTTTCTTTCCTTGGTTTAATGGTACTACTGAATTAGATAAACTGGTTGCTAATGCACTTGCTTTGTTTAGATCACTTTGAAACGTAGCCATAAATTAACCTCGATTCTATTTATGATATATTTAAATTTATCACGAATGTCATCTAATTTATACATAAAATTTTAGTGGTTATATTTACGTTATATTTTTCATAAAAATAGAGAAAAATACTAAAAAGACAAGGTCACCAATTTCTAAATAGTCTGTTGTGTTCATAATCATTGAACCTCCTTATCTTTATAATTTGCAAGCACTTTCTATTTCACGAATCAACAATTGAGATATTGGCTTTCTATGAACAAAAGAAGGATTGTCT
This sequence comes from Carnobacterium gallinarum DSM 4847, assembly GCF_000744375.1. Taxonomy (NCBI): domain Bacteria; kingdom Bacillati; phylum Bacillota; class Bacilli; order Lactobacillales; family Carnobacteriaceae; genus Carnobacterium; species Carnobacterium gallinarum. The sequence continues at coordinate 293,687 of NZ_JQLU01000004.1, forward strand.
TGATCAATTCGACGCAAAAAAATATTATAGAGACTGCATCTGGACGTTAAACTTCGGAAAAGTTCTATCAAGGACTATACTAGATGAAAATATAAGTCGTTCGTTGTTTTCAATGTTTGGCTATTTTTTTATCAAAGAACAATTTTAGATATAAAAAAAGCATATCAAAATGGATATGCTTTTTGGGTTAGCTTATTTAATTCATTAATTGTTATACAAATACTTTACAAAATATATTGCGGAATATTGTATTGTTCCATATCATTTTTAATGATTGTTACTACTTTTTCATTTTTATTACTGTCTGCAGTAACTAACGCATACAAATAATACTTTTCAGCTTCTTGAGTTTTACCTAGTTGAAGTAAATTAAATCCTTTTTCATAAAATAATAAATCTAGATAAAAAGATAAATTATCATTTTGCAGTAAATTAATTCCTAACGTACACAAATTAACGGCTTTAATGTATTTTTTGATTTTTGAATAAAAAACTGCTGTATTGTAGTATATTTTTACAACTTCAAGACTATCTTTCATTGTTCCGGTTTTATACAAAAAATCATCCAATGCATCTAATGATTTTTTATAATAAGTTTGGGCTTTATCGTTTTCATCGATAATATCATAGGCCATAGCAACGCCGTTTAATGCTGAAATATCTAAAAAATCAATATTATTTCTAAATTGAAATGCTAGCGCCTGATTAAAATAATAAATTCCATCAGATGTATTTTCATATCCAATTAAACTCGTTAACCCGTAGTAATAATAATATTGCTTGATTTCATAATTAGACTCTAGCTTATTAAAATCAATTTGATTTTTTAAAAGTTCATAGGCTTCTTTATGTTTTTGCTTAGAACATAAATTTCTAATTTCTTTAAAGGTCAATGTATGACCATTTTGATCAATTAATGAATACTCATAAATATCATTAAACTCCATATTTAGTCGTTCTGTCAATTTTAATAAAATTGAAATAGAAGGCAAACTACTCCCCTTTTCTAAATTACTGATAGTTGCTTGAGTACAAATTCCATCAGCTAATTCGGCTTGCTTTAATTTCATTTCTAACCGTTTTTTCTTAATAATTTCCCCAATTTTTGTAGTCATAGTAGTATCCTTCCTATAATTAGCATGTTACTCTCTTGATTAATAATACATTATTTTGTATTATTAATATAGTACTTTATTATATTTTATTTAGTTAGCATTTAAAGGAGGTGATTATTTTGATTACAGAAGACGTGATTGGTACATTAATTTCTCCATTTGGAAATATCGGCCATAGTTGATTTCCAGAACGATAAAAAGGCGACTGTTTTTTATTGGTTTGCCTTTTTTGTTTGCTCAGTTTTTACTGTTCAATTAGTTTACAAGCATTTCAGCGAGTAGTAGGATACATAAATAATTTGTTCTATTTTTAGAAAGAAGGAATTCATAATATGACTTGGCAAGAAAAACTAGTGACTCCGTTAAAGAAAAAACGTGCTGGATCAGAAAAAAAGTGTCAGAATTGGCCTCTGAAAATTATTTTAAGCTATTGAGTGATTGGTTTGAAAATGGCAATCAAATACTGGATCTATATACAGGTATAGGAGAGGATATTTCCTCAAAGCTTCATTGGTTAGATGTACCACAAAATACGAAACAATTTTTAGTGATTTGTGAAGATACGGATGTCCCCTTTCCTATCCCCTCCCTCTGCTTAATGGTCATGGCTTACATCAGTTAGATACAGTTATTGATAAAAAAATAGAATGAACTGCATTTGCGGATTTATTGCCCTTAGTTGCTGACCTTGTCCTGAGTATTGGGCGTTTAAAAGGTATGAAAAAAGTTAATGAATAAAAATAAACTAGCCTAGCATTAACTATTCATTATAGTTAGAGCTTGACTAGTTTTTGTTAGAGGTTTAGTTTATTTTTTGAAATAAACTAATAATTGGTGCAGCTACTACCCAGTTAGCAGCTTTCTTGTTGAATTCTTGATAATGTGGACTTATTTGATGTTTCGCAATGGCATCTTGGTCGGTCCATATCTCTAACATTGTAAATTTAGTAGAGTCTTCGATAGATTGCATTAATTCATAACGCTGATTTCCAACTTCTTCTCGTGAAGCACGAATAGTTGTTTGGATATCCTTTAAAAAATTTTCACGTTCTTCAGGTTTTATTGTTAAATCTGCTTGAATAAAAATCATGTTCCTACACCTATCCTTTTAGTTCGATTTTTTTAGAACAATAAAACTATAGCATAGTTAGCTTAGGGTTGCTAGTTATTCAACTCTAATTCAGTTAAGTAAATTTTTCTTTTTTATTTTTAGGTAAACCGAAACTTTTATTTGACATTACTTAAAAAAGTTTTATAATAAACGTATAGTTATGGAATTATCATGAATAGATAAACTTATTTTAGAGGTGAATTTTATGTCAGATGAAGAAGAATTAAAAAATGAACATCGCTCACATGGTTGGGTTAGAAAAGCGCACAACGTAAGTTTAGAGGAAGTCAATAATTCTGTTGCCATTCCTAAAAATGCTGGATTTTGGCGTAAATTATTTGCTTTTATGGGACCAGGAGCCTTAGTCGCTGTTGGATATGTAGATCCTGGTAACTGGGCAACATCTATTGCTGGGGGAACTCAATTTGGTTATACGCTCCTTAGTGTTATTTTAGTTTCAAACCTAATTGCTATGCTGTTACAAGAAATGGCTGCTCGTTTAGGAATTGCAACGGACATGGATTTGGCTCAAGCAACACGAAGTTCAGTTGGGAAAAAACCTGCTATTGTATTGTGGATTTTAACCGAGTTAGCAATTATTGCAACAGATATTGCTGAAGTAATCGGTTCTGCAATTGCTTTAAACTTATTATTTAATATCCCACTACTAATGGGAGTTACCATTACAACGTTAGATGTTTTATTATTATTGCTTTTGCAGAAAAAAGGCTTTAGAATTATCGAATCAATTGTTGCCGTATTAATGTTTACAATCTTTTTCGTTTTTTTATATGAAGTGATTTTGTCAAAACCAGATGTGGCAGCTTTGTTTGCTGGTTATGTTCCTAGTTCACAAATTGTAACGAATCCAAGTATGCTCTTTATTGCATTAGGAATTCTTGGTGCGACTGTAATGCCCCATAATTTGTATCTCCACTCTTCTATTATTCAAACAAGAAAATATGAACGAAATCTTGAAGGACGTACAGAAGCAGTGAAATTTGCTAAAATTGACTCAGTTCTTTCTTTAACTGGTGCTTTTATTATCAACTCTCTTATTTTGATTTTAGGTGCCTCTGCTTTCCACGGAACTGGTAGTACCGTTGGCGAAGTACAAGATGCTTATAAATTATTAAGTCCAACAGTTGGTGCAGCCGCTGCTAGTACATTATTCGCAGTTGCTTTGCTGGCATCGGGTCAAAATTCAACCATCACTGGGACTTTAAGTGGCCAGATTGTAATGGAAGGTTTTGTGCATCTTAGAGTAGTTCCTTGGGTGCGACGTGTAATTACCCGTCTAATTGCGGTTATTCCAGTCTTTATCGTAACTTGGTTACTTGGTGAAGGTGGAACTTCTCAATTATTACTTTGGAGTCAAGTTATTTTGAGTTTACAGTTACCTTTTGCAGTTGTGCCTTTAGTATTATTTACAAGTGATAAGAAAAAGATGGGTACTTTTGTCAATCCCACTTGGGTTAAAGTGTTGGCATGGATTGCTACAGTCTTAATTATTGCTTTAAATATCTTCTTAGTTGGTTATATTTTATTAACTGGACATGATTTAGGTTAATTGAAAAAGCAAGTAAAGCTATAAAGGCTTTACTTGCTTTTTCATTGCTTAACGTAAACTTTCTAAATACTCAATAATAGGTTGTTCGTCAATTCCAGTTACATAATCTAGCTGAAGTCCAATATAGTTCGTTAAGGCTTTAAAAAAATCACACATAATAAATACGGATTTCCAAATAGAATCAAGATCGCCATCAGAATAAGTTGACAGTAAGGTAGTCCATTCGTCTTGGGATAAATAGTTTTGTAAAAATTTGCCATCTTTTCCTAGATTCACCTGAAATTCATGTTGCCATCCAATTTTCCAATTAAGAGCTAGCATCAGCATGTCACGAACTGGTCCATCTTGCATGGCTTTAGCATAGGTTATTTCTTCACGGGCAAGACCTTTTCCAACATAAGTTAGAACCCACCAAAATTCATTAATACAATCTTGAAATTCATGTTCTGTTGGTTTAGTTACATAATAAGCACTAGCATTTGCGGGAAGAATATGACTTAGTAACTTGTCTTTATCTACTAATACTTTAGTTAAGCTATCTATTGTCTCTTGTTTTAGATAATTTTCCATAGGTGTTAAAGTCAAATCAATCCGATTACCATCTTCAAATTGCATTAAATAAGTAAAACTATTGGATTCTACTGGAGATAACGTACTAATAGTAGGGAGTTGCATAATTAGTGGTTTTCCAAAATAATGCACCCAACGATGATCTTTAGTGAAATCCGTTACATCATTCACTAAGTAAACAATATCAAAATCTTGGTATTTGTCCGGCTTTACTTCGGGATTTACTCTGGATCCATTTAATAAAACACCGCGAATTCGCTGATCTGACTCAGCTTTTGTTAAAATTAAATCAACTAGTTCTTTTTCTGTACGCAATTCATCTCACCTGCTTTTTATTTTATTCTATTATTAGCTAAAAAAGTGATAAAGCTCTTTAGGAATTCAGAGGCTTTATCACTTTTACTTAACGAGAAATTCGTTTTAATGCTGTTGCGATAAATGGTGCAATTATTGCAGCAGCAATTGCTTCAGCTACTCCATTTGTTAAAACAATCGTTCCTAATACTTTTAACAGCCCATCAATGCTTACTTTCATGGCCTCAGCATACTCTGCTGAGTTAAATAAGTAGATAAAAAAGAGAACCAAGATTGTATTTGTTAAAGACCCTAAAATTGAGGCTATGACCATAGCGGATGTATCTGCCATTTTTCGTTTTAAGGCGTAATAGCTAGCGCCTGCAACTAAACCAACTAAAATACGTGGGAGAATGGCGATAAACGGATTAGTAAACAGCAAAAGGTCTAATGGACTTGCTGGCATAACAAATGCTTTGACAAACCGAGTAATGCCCCAAACACCACCAATAATCATGCCATCTTTTGCACCTAATGTTAAGGCGGCAATAATCACAGTGATATGAATAATGGTAGGATTTAATGGTGGAATGGGCAAATAGCCTAACATAGGAACAAAGTTTTGGATAAAAATAATCGCAGATAGAATTCCAATAATCGCAATGCGATAAGTTTTTGATTTTTTTTGATTCATTGTACACACTCCAGATAAAAGTAAGTTTGAAAAACCCAACTATTTTTATAATCAAGTGTACCTAGGATAGCACTTTTTCTGAATTTTGACAATGAAACGTTTCTTTCAGTTTAAGGCAATACAAAATGTTTTAAGGATTTTGCAATAACAGGAGCAATAAACGCGGCAATAACAGCTTCTGCTAAACCGATTGTTGCGACAACGGTTCCCATAACAGCCAATAAATTTGAACTATCTACTTTAATAAAATCAGCATAGGCTTGACCATAAAAAATATAAATAAAGAATAAAACTAAAAATGTATTTGTTAAGGAACCTAAGACAGCTGAAATCACCATTGAAGTGAAATCATTTAATTTCGTAGTACGCAATATTTTGTAACTATAGCCTGCAATGAAGCCAACCAAAATACGTGGGATAATCGCGATAATTGGATTTGTAAATAGCAAAAGATCTAGCGGTGTTGTTGGAAAAGTTAGGGCTCTAACAATACATGCGATACCCCAAATACCGCCTAAAATCATGCCATCTTTCGTTCCTAATGTTAAGGCGGCAATAATCACGGTGATATGAATAATGGTTGGGTTTAAAGGTGGGATTGGAATATACCCCATTATCGGTACGAAATTTTGAATCAGAATAATTGCAGTTAACATCCCAAGAATGGCAATGTGATAAGTTTTATTTCCTCGTCTTTCCATAATAAAAACCTTCTTCCCTAAGTTAATTACGCTCAAAAGAATAGCATGTTTTAACATGAAGTGCAATTGATTTAACAAGAATAATTGAATCAATAGTCGATGCAGTTGATCAAAAATTAGTTGGCTGTTCTAAATTTACAGTATGAACTTCAAATTTATGACTAGCTAAATCTGAAAAATAAAGCTATTTTTAGTCTTCTTTTACCTGTATTCGATTGTCTAAAATAGAAACATTATTGTTTTTTTATGTGTTAAACTA